>JBPBPY010000142.1:0-8033 GCA_050954505.1 Janthinobacterium lividum | reverse complement strand
CTGCCTGTTATGAAGAGCTCAAGTCCGGCATGGAATGCAATTTTCTCCATGACTTCCTTTATCGGCGCATCTTCAACAGTGAGGTACAGCTGGTCTTTCCAGGCTTGTATGAAGTCTCACAGGCAGCATGGGAAGCGCGCTTTTGCGCGGCCGGCTTTGATATCGCCCACAGTGAACAAATCGCCGGCAACCAGACCATCAACCCGAATGCCAATGTCCTATTCGTGCTGCGCAAGCCAGGCCTTGCCTGAATGGGCCGGGTCCGGCCGGCAATGGCAAGGGTGGACCGCTATCGCGGATTTGCCCTACTTGCCGTATTTCGCCTTGGCCAGATCGATGCACGTCGATTTCTCGGTACCATGCATTGCGTCGCATTTTTCACGTTCGACCTGGAATGCAGCCGTGCGCTTTTCCTGGTTCGCTTCAGTGCGGGCCGCTGTCACCTTGCGATCGGCATTGGCGTCGGCAATCGTGGCAACGTGCGTGGACTTGGCTTGTGTAACGCACACATCACGGGCGTTGCCACTCAAGATCTTGCACTTTTCCCTGGCAACATCAAAGTCCGCATCCGCCACTGCCTTGCGTGCATTCACCCGCGCTTTAGGGGTATCGATATACGCTGCGCGCGCATCCGACTTGACCCGGACCTGCTGCGCCTTGGCTTCTTCAATACAGATTGCCTTGCGGTTGCCGCCCTGGCCATCGCATGCCTTGCGCGCCGCTTGGTAATCCGCACTGGCGCGGTCATTGGCGGCATCGTAATCCTTTTTCATGGCGCTGTCGGTCGCGGCAGCCTGGAAGCTGACGCCAGAGGCACACAATAACAACATCAACACACTTTTCTTCATCAGATTCCCTTTTTCAACAAGTTGGAGGCAGTCAGAGACACGGGGTCGACAGTGGCAGATCGTACGCGAATCCCGTATTTGCTGCCTGATTTTGAAATGTTGCTTTTGCAAATCGCCGTTGGGATATTTGCCGATCATTTTCCACAGTGGCGTTTGTCGAGAAATGCATGCCGAACTGTAATTCCTTGCGAATTAGCAATAGTTTGCGCGTCTCTCATCACTGTGTGTGCAACCGCACAGACGGCGCCCCGTGGCAGCGTTATTGTTCGGTCATGTCAGGGAGACAACATTTCCCTCCCATCGGCGCTGCCAGCAAAGGGATCATGCCGGCACCGTCAACGTTATGCCTGATTGCCATATTTCCATTGAGCATTTTCACCAATATTGAGCGAGGTTCCCATGAACACCATTAAAAAACAAATCCTGGCTTGCGCCGCCGGCGCTGTTGTTGTATTCAGTTTGTCCGCCTGCGCCGGCATGTCGCCGCAGCAGCAACATACCGCAGTGGGCGCCGGTGTTGGTGGTGTCGCAGGTTCAGTACTGACCGGTGGCAGTGCAATCGGCACCGTGGGCGGCGCTGCAGTTGGTGGCGTCATCGGTCATGAAGTCCGGTAACTAATTCTCATCAAACCCAAGGAAAAACCATGCTTTATACCATCGCCATCATCCTCTTCGTGCTCTGGCTTCTGGGCACCGTCACCGCTTATACCGCTGGCGGCCTGATCCACATCCTGCTCGTCATCGCAATCGTTGTCGTCCTGTTCCGCTTGATCTCGGGCCGCAAGCCGCTGTAGTGGTGCAAGCGTTGTCCGCAAGTTGATCCGTCCGCTGGGGCAGCCCCAGCAGATTGGACCGTAGGAACGAGACAACGCTGATCCACCGCAGTACGCAAGACCAAAAAAATAGGCCAGGAGCAGTCTCTGCATCCTGGCCTATTTTCACATCCTGCCCTCCACATCCTGCCAACCCTGCAGCCTGTAGTTGCAGCGTCTTAAACCCGGCCCTTGCTCCATGTTTCCAGCGTCTCAGGCAGCGATGCGTATCTGACCGGGTTCTACAATGCAGTGCCGTGCACGGAGCGCACCATCTGCGCCTGACAGCAGCGCTGCCCGGAAAAATGCCAAACCTTACTCGATACCCTGGCTGCTCAGGTATTCTTCATAGGTACCTTGGAAATCAATGATCTTGTCTTCCTTGACCTCCAGAATGCGCGTGGCCAGTGAAGAGACGAACTCCCGGTCATGTGAAACGAAGATCAGGGTCCCGGCATATTTTTCGAGTGCAATGTTGAGCGACTCGATCGATTCCATATCCATATGGTTGGTCGGCTCGTCCATCAGCAGCACATTGTGGCGGCCCAGCATCAGCTTGCCATACATCATGCGGCCCTTTTCGCCTCCCGACAGTACCCGCACCGGCTTCTTGACATCGTCACCACCAAACAGCAAGCGGCCGAGAATCGAGCGTACTGCCTGATCGTCATCGCCTTCCTTGGTCCACTGGTCGATCCATTCGGTCAGCGTGCGGTCTGTGGCAAAGGCTTCGGTCGGGTCTTGCGGCATATAGCCGACGTTGGCATTTTCAGCCCATTTCACCAAGCCGCTGTCCGGCTCCAGGCCGGCAAGATCGGCACCGGCAATACAGCGCAGCAATGTGGTCTTGCCGATGCCATTGGCACCGACAATGGCAATGCGTTCACCGGCTTCCACCATCAGATTGAAATGCTTGAACAGCGGGTGGTCGTAGGCTTTGCTGATACCTTGCACATCGACCGCGGAACGATGCAGTTTCTTTTCACCATCGAAGCGGATGAAGGGATTGGCACGGCTGGATGGCTTGAGGTCCTCAACCTTGATCTTTTCAATTTGCTTGGCGCGCGAAGTTGCCTGGCGGGCTTTGGACTTGTTGGCTGAAAAGCGACGCACGAAATCCTGCAACTCGGCAACCTTGTCCTTGGCTTTGGCATTGTTCGACAACTGCTGTGCGCGCGCTTGCGACGACGCCAGCATGTAGTCATCATAGTTGCCGGGATAGACTTTCAGCGTGCCATAGTCCATGTCGGCCATGTGGGTGCAGACTTGATTGAGGAAATGACGATCATGGGAAATGATGATCATGGTTGAATTGCGCTCATTGAGCACTTCTTCCAGCCAACGGATGGTATTGATGTCGAGATTGTTGGTCGGCTCATCGAGCAACAGAATGTCTGGATTGGAAAACAATGCCTGGGCCAGCAACACCCGCAATTTCCAGCCAGGCGCCACATTGCTCATTGGCCCCTGATGCTGCTCCATGGCCACGCCCACGCCGAGCAGCAACTCTCCGGCACGCGCTTCCGCCGTGTAGCCGTCATATTCCGCAAACCGCGCCTCCAGGTCTGCAGCCTTCATGTAATCGTCATCGGTGGCCTCCGGGTTGGCATAAATGGCATCGCGCTCGGCCATTGCTGCCCACATCTCGGTGTGGCCCATCATCACCACGTCGAGCACGCGCTGGTCCTCGAAACCGAACTGGTCCTGGCGCAGCTTGCCCAGGCGCTCGTTCTGGTCGAGCATGACATTGCCTGCCGAGGGTTCGAGGTCGCCACCGAGGATTTTCATGAAAGTCGACTTGCCGCAGCCATTGGCGCCGATCAAGCCATAACGGTTGCCGTCGCCAAATTTGACGGAGATGTTTTCGAACAGTGGCTTGGGGCCGAACTGCATGGTGATATTCGCGGTCGATAGCATGGCTTATTTCAATCTTAATCAATCAATTCAATGGGTTGGTTCTCATCATTGCCGCAATAAACAAGGCGTGCACAGGCCTGGACGAACCAGGCCGGTTTGAAAACACTGCGTTGCGGTTTGACTCGTGAAGGATGTGGCGGCAATGTGCGCAGACCAAGGCATCGATTATAGCTGGAGCGGGCCTGGCGCACTGCACGGCGGCACGCCAGGCGGGTGGAGGCTTCATGAATCGGGGTACCAGGCCCGCAGCGGTGCAGAGGACAGCAGCGGCGTGGCCTGGTCCGCTGCAACCGCAGGAGGAATCAGGAATCCGGCCGTCCAAAGAACACGTCGACCGAGCGCAGCTTGTCGCCCTCGAATTCCATGAGTTCGGTATTGTGCAGCAAACTGCCGTCTGCGGTCTCGCCATCATAGGTCACATAGGCGCGCCGGCCCCGCGCCAGGATGGCAATGATCTCGTGACGCCGGAAGGTGCCTGCAAACGGCCAGCAAGTCTGGAACCAGCTGGCGCGGTCGATCCATTCGTCACGTGGCGAGTTGAAGCGGAAATCGTCGGCGAGATACGTCTCCATGGCAGCGCGGTCGGCCGTCATCCAGGCGGCAAAATATTTGCGGATCAGGTGGGCGCCATCGATCTCGCTCATTTCTGGCTCCCGGAAAGCGTCAGCAAGACCTCGAACCCACCATAGATCATGCGTTTGCCATCGAAAGGCAGGCGCGCAGGATCCATCATTTCCTTCAGGCGCGGGTCGGCCATGACTTTTTCATTGACCTGATCGCGGTGCGCCCGCGAATGGTAGGTAATCCAGGAAAACACCACCAGCTCATCTTCTTCCAGCAGGACACTTTGCGGAAAGGACGTCAGCTTGCCAGGTTTGACATCGTCGGCAATGTTTTCCTGATAGGTCAAGGCGCCATGCTCGAGCCAGATTGCCCCGGATTTGGTCGACATGTCACGATAGGCGTCGACGTTCTTTCTAGGCAGCGGGACAATGAATCCATCTACATAAGCCATGCTGTTCTCCTGGTTGATTGAATGAAGCAAGCAGGTCGTGGGACAGTCATGCCGGCGGTACCGATTGCAAGCGCTGCACGCCGTCGACAACGTCATCGCACAGTCGATGCCACCATGCGCCGCGCACTGGGCACAAATTTCGGACTGCACGAGCAGGCAGGCACCGTTTGCCAAGGACACCTGGCCTGCCTGTTGGATATGATCGCTGGGATTTGGTTGCATGGACAGCAGTAATCGCGCGTCTGTGGCGATGTGTGGCGATGCTTTGACACCGGCAAAAACGCGCCGGTCCTCAGCAAGAAATTAACCCTGCGCCAGGGTTATTGATTGATGTAATCCGGGCGCCATTTGTAGCAGCCTGGACAAATTTGCACCATGGAAAAATATCGGCGAGAATACCGACCGGATCCACTGCGCGATTCCACCAAGTCGGACACCGTCCCCTTCAATTCTTCACTCCAGGCAAATAATGAATCGACTCGAACTCGCAGAAAAAATCGCAGCCAACCACGACATGTCGAAAGCCGAAGCAGCCCGCATCATCGCCACCATCACCGAGACCATCGTTACGACCGTCAAGAAAGGCGACACTGTTGCCATCGTCGGTTTTGGCACCTTCAAGCAAGTCGCCCGTGCTGCGCGCGAAGGGTTCAACCCGAGCAAGGGCACCAAGATCAAGATTCCTGCCGGCAAGGTTCCAAAGTTTGTCGCCGGCTCCGGATTCAAGGATGCGGTCGATCCCAAGGCAGCCAAACGCCGCGCCGCCAAGTAAGCTGCGGCGAAACCCGCCTTGATCACGGCGAACAGCGAGCCATGATGCTGCAAGCCAGCGTTTCGGTTTGCTGACTCGCCGTTCGATTCCAGACCGTGTTCATCGATGCCGGCGGCAACCCGAACTGCCCAAGGCTGAAGATCCATACACCTGCCTGATGGCACTTCATGCAGCGGGATCAGCCGGCTCTTTCATGAAATCGAAATCTCCTGTCCTGTCACCAGCGCCGGCGCTGAAAGCGCGCTCTTGCCGCACCAGGAAATCTCTCTGCAGTGCCCCCGCCAGCGCGGCGCGCCCGGCTTTCGACGGTATAATCGGCAAGCAACGCTCACCAGATCGGCTTCAGATCGTTCCTTCAGCGCGCATCCAGGCGTGCGTTTTCAGGAGACACCGCGATGAACCATCAACGAACATGCTTTTTTGCTGAGCTCGTCAGCGCCAGCCTGCAATCCAAGCGGAGTCTGTTGCAAAGGTGTGCATTATGAAGCCGCCGCGTCTGACCCGCACCTATCTTGCCGTGCCAGCGCACCGGCGCCGCCTGGTCGAGTCGGCCGCGCGATCAAGCGCGGATGCGGTTTTCCTGGATCTTGAAGATGCGGTGTCGGAACTTGAAAAAGTGCGCGCCCTCGGTGAGGCCTGCAGCGCATTGCAGCAACTCGATTGGGGACAAAAAACTGTTGCGGTCAGGGTGAATGCATTTGGCAGCGCCTTCCTGCAAACTGAAATCGAGGCATTGGCATGCCAGGCTCGACTCGATGCCATCATCGTTCCCAAAGCCGAACGCTGCAGCGATATCGTTGCCATCAGCAGTTGGCTGGCAGGCGCGGAAGTCTTGCCTCGTGCTCCGATCGAGATCGAATTATTGATTGAAACCGCACTGGGGCTGCTACAGGTTGACAGCCTGGCGCAAGCCGACCAGCGTGTCACCGCACTGCATCTGGGGGTCGGCGACCTGGCTGCATCGCTGGGTGCGCGCAGTGCCGAGATCGGCGGCTCGCCAGAACGTTACCAGAACACCGTCCCGGTGCACGGCGGCTACCTGCGCGCTCCGCTGGACCTGTTTGCCTATCCAATGATGCGTTTATTGGTGGCCGCGCGCGCATTCGGCCTGCGTGCCATCGACGGACCCTGCGGTGCCTACCAAAACCTGACCCTGACAAAGGAATGGGCCGGGAAAGCGGCAGCCATGGGTTTCGACGGCAAGCAGGTCATTCATCCAACCCAACTCGACCTCACGCGCGCAGCATTCATTCCGGATGCAGAAGAGTGCCTGTTTGCCCAGCGCGTCATCGATGCCATGGAAATTGCCGAACGCGATGGCAAGGGTGCGGTCTCGGTCGATGGCAAGATGATCGATCTCGCCAACGTGCGCATGGCCCGGCGCATCCTCCAGCTTGCCAGCCAGCACCTCCAGCCAGGACTGGCGTAACAGCGCTGCTGCAGTGGGCATCAACAGGACTTCGGCAGGCGCCTCGTCTGATAGCCTGGCTCCGTGCCAGTCAGATCTCAGTGAGGGGTTGTCAGCATGATCTGTGGCCTGTCGTTCTGCATGCTGGTCCAATTGGTCAGGGCCATGGCTGGCGGCGCAAATGCCGCCATTGCCTGGATCAACAAGTCGACCTGATTATTGCTCACTGCCATCCCTGCTGAAGTCTGGATCGACTCGATCTGATTGTCCGTGCCGCTCTCGCCAGGCAGATACCAGTCCTTGAGCGTGATCTGGTCATAACTGCCCTGGACATTGATCAGCAAGTCATCGTTCACATGCCGAAAGCGCAGATCGGTGGAGTCGATACCGACCAGCTGCAGCACGTCCCTGTTCCCGGAAGTGCCATCCTTGTCGATGATGGTATCCTGGCCATCGCCGCGATGGAACACATAGGTATCGTTGCCCATCCCCCCAGCAACGGTATCATTGCCGCGTGCGCCGGCCAGAATATTGTCGCCGCGGTTGCCATTGATCAGGTTATCGAGTTCATTGCCGGTGGCATCGATATTCTCTTCCCACAGCTTGATCGGTTCGATGGTGTAGATGGCATAAGCACCCGCGATATTGGCATCGTTGCGGAAATCGGCGACCGTCACATAGCGCGTCATGTCGCTGACCTTGCCGCGTCCTGAATCGGCAATGTAAAAACCGTTGATTGCACCGGTTGACGCATCGGCTGCTACACCGGTGACGGTGACAACATGATTGACGCCGCCGTGGTCGAGGTAATCGGCGTCATCCCAGAGCTTGCCACAGTTGATGCCCAGGATGACGCCACGGCCACCCTTGATCAGGTTGGCGATCGCCTGCTCATCGTAGCCCATCACAATGCCGTTGCGAATGCCGTAGCTGGTCAACAGCGCCTGCTGCCCAGCGTAGTCGGAGGCGCCACGTTCGTAATCGGTTTTTGCGGGATCGACGACGCACCAATTGTTGGCGATGGCCGTCTGCACCACCTGGGCTTCGGACAATTCCTGTTTTGCCTGGATACTCAAATTGGCAATTGCCGTCAGTGCACACGTGCCTTTGAAACCCGGCACCGCATTGCCTTGCATGTAATCGAGTTCAAACGCCTTGGGATAACCGTACACCAGGATCGCCACACCATCGGCAATGCCCTGCTCGGGTTTTGAAAAGTCCAGCAGGTTGAGGTTTTCCAGGTTATCGTCCAGCATCGTGC
>JBPBPY010000019.1:0-8069 GCA_050954505.1 Janthinobacterium lividum | reverse complement strand
CACTGGCCGTCGCTGCCATGGTCGGGGCGGCGATCTCGGGCTTTTTCCACTACATCAAGGTGGGGCCGCTGGAGACGCCGGAAGACCTGCCGGAAACGCGCGGCGACCTGGAGGCGCAAAAGCAGGCCCAGGCAGGCATTGCCGAAGCGGAGCAGCGCGACCGGCTGGCCATGCAAACGCCGTCGCAGATTCCGGCCGCGCGCGGCCCGGCTGACCCGCTCTGAGGAGAAGCAAAATGAAACGCATGATCGAGCGCTACCCCGCCCTGACGCGCATGAACCACTGGGCAGTGGCCATGTTGTTCATCTGCGCCGGCATGACCGGGCTGGCCATCTTCCACCCGGCGTTCTTTTTCTTCAGCGCGCTGTTCGGCGGCGGTTCCTGGACCCGCATCCTGCACCCCTATTTCGGGGTGCTGATGGTGGCCGGTTTCGTGCTGCTGTTCTTCCAGGTCCTGAAAGAGAATTTCTGGAAGCCGCATGACACGGCCTGGGTGCGCAAGGCGCCCGAACTGCTCAAGGGCCATGAAGAAGCCATGCCCGATGTGGGCAAGTACAACGCCGGCCAGAAAGCGGTGTTCTGGATCTTCGCCCTGTCGCTGATCCTGCTGCTGGTCACCGGCTTCATGTTCTGGCGGCCCTGGTTTGCCGATTTCTTCCCGATTCCGCTGCGCCGCGCGGCGGTGCTGGTGCATGCTGCCTCGGCCACGGTGCTGATCCTGTCGGTGATCATCCATGTGTATGCGGCCTTGTGGGTCAAGGGTTCGGTGCAGGCCATGACGCGCGGCACGGTCAGCGCCAGCTGGGCGAAACGCCATCACCGCTTGTGGTTGCGGGAAATTGATGGAAAAAAATAAGGAATCGGCGCACAATCCGCCGATGAATACGATTTCTCCAGATCAGTTCGACAGCAGCCAGGGACAAGGTCAAAGCCAGCAACAAGGACAGGCGGCGCCCGGCAGGAATGCAGAAAATGCAGCGCGGGTGCTGCTCAGTCCTGAAGAAATTGCCGTGCGCGCCGGCCAGCAGGTTCCCTACATTCATCTCCCGGTTCGACAGGAAGTCTTTGCCCAGCGCGCAGCACGCCTGCGCCAGCTGGCTGGCTCGCCCGCGCAGCCGCATGCCATGCGCGATTTCCTGCTGTTTAACGCCGAGCTGGCCCAGGCCCAGCATGACATTCTGCTCGCCAGCGCCACGCTTGCCGATGCAGCTATCCTTCCGGTGTCCGACGATTTGGCGCTCGACGCCGCCGCCGGCACAGGCATGCCGCCCTTGCCCGCCCAGCTGTGGCCACGCGCACCGCTCTGGCGCACGCAGTTGCACAGCCTGCTGGCGCTGCTGCTGCCACGGCTGCAGGACAGTCCGGCGGCCGCTGTTGTGCAGGCGCTGCAGCAACTCGACGATGCCGCGCTGGAGCAGCAAGCCGACCGCCTGCTCGGGCAGGTGATGTTTGGCCTCGACCTGGCCACCGCGCCACTGGTGGCCGCCGGCCTGCAGGTCTACTGGACCCAGCTGGTGCTGGCCACGGACCAGCGCCGCGAGCAGTCACGCCTTGGTGGCGCGGACGCGGCTTCTGCCTCGGCAGCCGGATCGTCGCTGCAGGCAGCAGCTGCGCCAGCGCAGCAAAGCGCAACCGCAGCCTCGGACAATGACGCAACAGCAGACGCCGATGCGGGTGCGGGTGCGGGTGCGGGTGCGGGTGCAGGTGCAGGTGCAGGTGCTGACGCGGATACAGTGGCCAGGAAAACACAAAACGCATTTGAAGTCGATCCTGCAATCGAGCCCAAGGCGCCAGTGGCGCACGAAAGCGAAACCTCGAGCCGTGGTCCGGCATTCGGCCGCACGCGCGACGCCACCGTGTGCCCCTGCTGCGGCAGCGCGCCAGTGGCATCGCTGTCGCGCGTGGATGCTTCCGGCAGCGGTTTTCGCTATCTGTCGTGCTCGCTGTGTGCAGCGTCGTGGCATATGGTGAGGGTGAAATGCAGCCACTGTGAAAGCACCAAGGGCATCCATTACGAGTCCTTGCGCCCGGCAGCGGAAAAACTTACCTTTGTCGATTCGGCCGGCATTGGCGACGGCATCGGCAGTGTCGGCCAGCAGCAGCTCAACAAGCCGGCCGTGGAAGCGGAAACCTGCGATGAATGCCACCACTACCTGAAGATCGTGCGCATGGACCGCGACCTGGCAGTCGACCCGGTGGCCGACGACCTGGCCACGGTGACGCTGGACCTGCTGGTCTCCGAAGCCGGCTACGCACGCCATGGCGTCAATCTGATGCTGCTGTTTGGCGAGTCCGACGATGAAGCTGACGACCATCGAGCGCAAGACCAGCCTGCCGGCGCCAGCGACATGCAGCAATCCGGCTTGAAGACCTCGTTCAAATTCGATTCCGCATCCAGCCTGAAGTCTGGTTCGAAACACGGGTCCGGGTCCAATCCGGATTCCAATTTCGATTCCGGGTCTGATCCCAAGACGGATTTCAAGACCGACTACGGCGGATTGCACTGATGGGCGCGACCGGAGAATCCGTCGTGTACGGTTCGAAGGCCAGGCCGCAGGATCTGCCTTCGATGGACAAGCTGCTGCGCCTTCCAGCAATGACCGTGCTGCTCGAATCCCACGGCCACACCTTGGTCACGCAGCAGGCGCGCACATTGCTGGAAGACTTGCGTGCGCTGGCGCTGCGCTCGGAACTCGACCTTGGCGCACTTGATGAAACAGCACTGGCAACGCAGCTGGAACAAGCTGTGCAACAGCAGCTGGCGCCGCGCCTGCGCCGCGTGCTCAACCTGACCGGCACGGTCATCCACACCAACCTGGGCCGCTCGGTGCTGCCACAGGCTGCCATCGACCACGTGGTGGCGATGATGGCCGGACCGAACAACCTGGAATACGACCTGGCCAATGGCGCCCGGGGCGACCGCGACAGCATCGTTGAAGGTTTGCTGTGCGAAATCACCGGCGCCGAAGCGGCAACCGTGGTCAACAACAATGCCGCAGCCGTGCTGCTGTCGATTGCAGCCCTGGCCGGCGGACGCGAAGTGGTGATCTCGCGCGGCGAACTGGTGGAAATCGGCGGCGCCTTCCGCATGCCCGATGTCATGGCCAGCGCCGGCGCCACCATGATCGAGGTCGGCACCACCAACCGCACCCATCTGGCAGATTATGAACGGGCGATCACGCCGCGCACCGCCATGCTGATGAAGGTCCACGCCAGCAATTACGCCATCGAGGGATTCACTTCATCGATGTCGGAAGCGCAGCTGGCGCCGCTGGCCCAGGCCAATGGCGTGGCGCTGGTGACCGATCTGGGCAGCGGCGCGCTGATCGACATGGCGCGGCTGGGTTTGCCGCAGGAGCCGACACCTCGGGAAATGCTGGCCGCAGGGTGCGGTGTGGTGACCTTTTCAGGCGACAAGCTGCTGGGCGGACCGCAAGCCGGCCTGATTGTCGGCGAGCGCAGCCTGATCACCAGCATCCGCAAATTCCCGATGAAGCGTGCATTGCGGCTCTCGAAACTGCCACTGGCCGCGCTCGAAGCCACACTGATGCTGTACCAGCAGCCGGAGCTGCTGCCGCGCGACCTGCCCACGCTGCGCTGGCTGACCCGTTCGCAAGAGACCATCCGGCATACGGCGCAAGCCTTGCAGCCGGCGCTGGCCGCAGCCCTGGCGCCGCAATACAGCGTGGCCGTGGGCGACATGTCCAGCCAGATCGGTTCAGGTTCGCTGCCGGTGGAAACCCTGCCTTCGGCGGGCCTGGTCATCACGCCGCTGCTGGCCGGCAAGCGCGGCGCCGGCACCGCGCTCGACAAGCTCGGTACTGCATTGCGCGCGCTGCCGCTGCCGGTCATCGGCCGCATTGCCGCCGACCGGCTGCTGCTCGACTGCCGCTGCATCGACGATAAAGCGCCGCTGCTGGCGCAATTTGCCGTCCTGCGCGGCCTGCTCGTTTGAGGACGCCATGATCGTCGGCACAGCAGGCCATATCGACCATGGCAAGACCTCACTGGTCAAGGCGTTGACCGGCGTCGATGCCGACCGGCTGCCGGAAGAAAAACGCCGCGGTATCACCATCGAGCTCGGCTACGCTTCCATGGAGACGGCAGACGGCGGCCAGATCGGCTTTATCGACATGCCCGGCCATGAAAAACTGGTGCGCACCATGGTGGCCGGGGCATCGGGCATCGACTATGCCTTGCTGCTGGTGGCCGCCGACGACGGCATCATGCCGCAGACCCTCGAACACCTGTCCATCCTGACGCTGCTTGGCATCACCCGCGGCGCTGCCGTACTGACCAAGATCGATCGTGTCGACGCGGCGCTTCTGGCCCAGCGCGAACTTGAAGTGCGCGCCCTGCTCGACCGCGCTGGCTGCCAGTCATTTCCACTGTTTAAAGTCGCCGCCCTGCGAGGCGATGGCGTCGAAACCTTGCGCACCATGCTGCGCAGTGAAGCGGCGCGCTTGCCAGACCATGGACGGGAAACTGCGGCCGGAGACGGCACGGTTGAGGCCGCGAGCGTGAAAGCGGCCGACGTCAACGCTGGATTTCGCATGGCGCTGGACCGGGTTTTCACGCTCGATGGCATCGGTACCATTGTCGCTGGCAGCATCGCAGCCGGCAGCGTGCGCATCGGCGACATGCTGTGCCTGGCCCATGCAAGGACACAGGTCTATCGCGTGCGCAGCCTGCATGTGCACAACAAGCCGGTGCAACAGGCGCGCGGCGGCCAACGCTGTGCCGTAGGCCTAGCTGGCCTGGAGCGCGGCGCAGCAGAACGCGGGCAGATTTTGTGCGACCCGGCGATTGTCACCGGTTCGCAGCGCTTTGACGCCTGGCTGCAGATTGCTGCCAGCGAGGCACGGGCACTGCGCAGTGGCAGCAGCGTGCACCTGCACATCGGTACCCAGGATTGTCTGGCCAGCGTGGCGGTGCTTGGGCAGCCATCGATTGCACCGGCTGCGGCAGGACTGGTGCAACTGGTACTGCAGCAGACCATTCATTGCTGGCAAGGCGAACGCTTCGTGCTGCGCGATGCATCTGGCAGCCGCACCCTGGCAGGCGGGGTGGTACTCGATGCCGATGCACCAGCGCGCTACCGCCAGACCGCGCAGCGCCTGGCGTATCTGCAAAGCCAGCGCCAGGCTGACCCTGCCGCCCGGCTGCACGCGGCAGTGCTGCAGTCGCCGTATGGAATCGATGGCGCGGCCTGGTTGCGTGACGCTGGTCTGCTCGACTGGCCGTTCGATCCCGCCAGTGTGGAAGGCGCCAGCCTCGACGCGCGCCACGGCTGGATGATCGACCGCACCCATCTCGCAGCGACGGCAACGCAACTCGAAGCGGCCTTGCGTGCGTTTCACCAGCAGGCGCCTGACGACATCGGACCAGACCTGCAGCGCGCGCGCCGGCTGGTGGCGCCACGGCTGCCGGCCACGCTTTGGCTGCGTCTGGTCGAACGGCTGGGTGCCGACGGCAGCATTGTCGTGCGCAATGGCTTTCTGCATTTGCCCGAACATGGCATTCGCTTGCAGGCGGCGGAAAAAGTCGTGGCCGAGCGCGCTCTGCCCCTGCTGCTTGCCGGCGCTTTCGATCCGCCTTGGGTGCGTGACATTGCCGGTACCAGCGGTTTGCTCGAGAGCCAGGTACGCCAGGTACTGGCGCGCATGTCCAAGGGCGGCGACGTCTACCAGATCGTCAAGGACCTGTATTACCATCCCGGCCGGGTCATGGAGCTGGCTGCGATTGTGCGAACTCTCGCCGGCGTTCCCGCCGGCACTGAACCCTGTGGCAAACCCGCCAGCATTACCGCCGCGTCGTTTCGTGACGCCACTGGCCTGGGACGCAAGCGGGCGATCCAGATCCTCGAATTTTTCGACCGCATCGGTTTCTTGCGCCGGGTCGGCGATGCCCATCTGCTGCGGCCCGGCACGACGCTGTTCCTGCCGCCAGCCGTAGCGCCATCGCCGCCGGCCAAACTGTAAAAATTGTTGCATCGGCCCTTGGGAATGTTATAACCTGCAAGATGTCATCGATGCCCAGGACGCAAGTTCTGCAGCATCGACGATCATGGAAGGAAATCGTCCCTGGTGGGGCGGCCGGGCTTCAAACCCGGTTGGTGGCGCCATGCGTTGCCGGGTGGGTTCGACTCCCTCTTCTTTCCGCCACTCTTGCACTTTTGCCGTGCCGCTCCATTGCGCACAGTGGGGCACAGGCGCAGTGGCGCAGTGGCCACTCCCTGCACCGCGCGTTACTAGCTACTACGCGACAGCAATCCCGCGCTTCAAATCAACCGGCAAGGTCATGCCCTTGTACGGCAGAGCCGTTCCCAGCAAGCCGACAAAACGCCTCACTTGCAGTGGATCACTGCTCAGCGGCAATCAGCATCGAGAAATCGATGAATAGGGGATCAACTTTGCGTCGTGGCGGCAAACAAAATGTTCCGAAGTTCCATCAAGCTCGCCGCCTGTCAATGCCGCATGGACGTTCGCCATGCAGCAAGCGTCTTACCTGCTGGCGGGCGCTGCGGCAGGGGCCGCTTGTGCATTGGCTTGAGCAGCTTGCGCATCGGCTTTCTTGTTGGCGCGATGGCTGCCGATGGCGCAGCCGGCAGCGGCGCCGATGACGCTGTGATGGCCGGCAACGTGGCCCGCAACGCCACCGACGGCGGCGCCTTTGAGGCAGCCCTTTGCGCTTGATTCGAGCGAGAAGGAGGCCAGCATGACCAGGAGTGAGAGCGAGAGCGCGGTGGTTTTCATTTTTTATGATCTTGGAAGTGAGGTGTGAGAAAGGTGTAACGAACAGTGAAAATGGATGATACATCCGCAAGCAAATCGGACACTGATTACTTTTGCAAGATTTGATTTGTTGCAATTTTTTAATATTCAGCATGCACGAATCGCTGTGTTCCAAGCAAGATCATGGAAAAATGCAGCGAACGCGGCTTCGGCAGCAATGGTGCGTTGCTGGCTACGGCACCATGCCGTCGGCAATGATGCGCACGGCAACGACGAAATGCAGCATTGACGTTGATTCCAGGGTTCAGGGCACAGCAACCGGGGCATGCTGGATCCGAGCCGGCATTGTCGAAACCAACGCTGTCTTGATTACAGATTGAAACTTATCTTACGCAATATGTTTATCTCTCCAGCAAACCAGCTGACACACTACGCGCATCGATCCAGAACCTTGTCCCCGGCCAAGCAATGAAATTTACTGACCAGCAATAGGAAAAACAATGAGAAACGCAATGAGAAACGCCCGCCAACACTTTTTCTGCTTCACTGCCATTCTGGCTTTGACCACTACGTCCATTTCAGCATTTGGCCAGAGCAATGACTATCGCCGTGGGTACGATGATGGCTATGCCGCTGCCCAGCACGCCATGCATGATGGACATGGCCGGCCGGGGCCGGGGTGGAACGGCATCCGCATCGAAGAAGCGGAATATGGCGCGCGTGGTGCCATCTGCGACGCACGGCCAATGGTGCAAAATCAAGTCGAGCAGAACGGTGGCAATGTATTGGCCAGCAATCAATTGTGCGGTGACCCGGCCCGCGGCCAGGGAAAGCATCTGCGCATCGTTTACCGTTGCGGTGACAGCGAGCCGATCCGCGTCATTGCTAGCGAAAACGAAATGCTTCGTTTAAGCTGCCGCCGCTGACCGCAACAACGAAAACGAAAGAACATCCGTGCAGCCTGGTGGCCACACTCCAGCCCTCTGCATCGACTGGAACGATTTTCAAGTTGCGCAGAGCAAAGCGCCGGGCCAGGCAAACGGCCACAGTTGTATTGTCGACGCCGCTTCGTAATTGCCGTTTGCCGTTTGCCGTTTGCCGTTTGCCGTTTGCCGTTTGCCGTTTGCCGTTAGCCGGTAGCCGGTAGCCGGTAGCCGTTTGCCGGTAGCCGGTAGCCGGTAGCCGTTTGCCGGTAGCCGGTAGCCGTTTGCCGGTAGCCGGTAACCGGCAGCAATCAACCATCGGCGATATGCCATATGGAACTATTCTGTGGAATCCACCGACTTACGGAGGATCAGACAACAACAGGATATCCATGTCGCCCGCCATTCCCCG
>JBPBPY010000447.1:0-8132 GCA_050954505.1 Janthinobacterium lividum | reverse complement strand
CACCGCCTATCTGCAGTGGCTGCTGGCTTACTTCCGCGGCAATGTGCAACTGGTGGCCGCAGCCTATAATGCCGGCGAGCGCGCTGTCGAACGATATCGCGGCGTCCCGCCGTATCCAGAAACAAGGGATTACGTCAAACGCATTACCGCTTTGTACAAAAAAACAACGCATCCTTACCTGAGCAAGATCACCGAACCCTCATCGCTCTTGCCATTGGCCCAGGTTCAGCCAAAATAGGCGTTTGCTGTTTGGAAACCTCTGGCGCGGCAACGGCGTTGTCGCTGTCGTTACCTTTACCGTTGCCGTTGTCGCTGCTACGCTGGATGGCTGCAACAGTCCCTGTGTGAATTTCATCCACCTAACTTGTCCCGATCCATGCCAAAAACCATTCTCGTCACCGGCGCCACCGGCTTCATCGGTAGCCACACCTGTGTTGAACTGTTGCAGGCCGGCTTTGCTGTGGTTGCACTCGATAACTTGTCGAACAGCTCGCTGGAGTCGTTGAAGCGGGTTGAACAGATCACCGGCAAGCGTGTGCCATTCATCCAGGCCGACGTGCGTGACCGCAGCACGCTTGACGCCGTGCTGAACGATTATCCTGTCGATGCGGTGATCCATTTCGCCGGCCTGAAAGCGGTCGGCGAATCGGTGGAGCAGCCGTTGATGTATTTCGACAATAATGTCGCAGGCACGGTCACCTTGCTTGACGCGCTGGAAGCTGCCGGCGTGCGTCGCTTTGTCTTCAGCTCGTCGGCCACCGTGTATGGCGACCCGGAAGTGCTGCCCCTGGTGGAAACGGCGCGCCTGTCGGTGACCAATCCGTATGGCCGCTCGAAACTGATGGTCGAGGAAATCCTGGCGGACCTGGAACGGGCCAAGCCGGACTGGCGCATTGGCGTGCTGCGCTATTTCAATCCGGCTGGCGCCCATGAAAGCGGCTTGATCGGTGAAGACCCGCGCGGCATTCCCAACAACCTCATGCCCTATGTGGCGCAGGTTGCCGTTGGCCGGCGCGCACGCCTGGCCGTATTCGGCAATGACTATCCGACAAGCGACGGTACCGGCGTGCGCGATTACATCCATGTCGTCGACCTGGCTTTGGGCCATGTGGCAGCCTTGAACCGGCTGTTTGCGGAGCAGGGGGGATTCACCGTCAACCTTGGCACCGGGCAGGGTTACAGCGTGCTGGAAACCGTACGTGCCTTCGAGCTGGCCAGCGCATGCCCAATTCCCTACGACATCGTGCCGCGCCGCCCCGGCGATATTGCCAGTTGCTATGCAGCGCCTGACAAGGCCGCCGAATTGCTGGGCTGGCGTGCCACAAAGAACATGGAGCAGATGTGCGCAGACCACTGGCGCTGGCAGAGCATGAACCCCACCGGTTTCAGCCAGTCCTGATGGTTCTTTGGGGTCTCGACCGGGACCCTGGCTTGGTTGAGCGAGGCTGCAAGGTCCGGCGGACGACTTGGCATCGTTGAAGGCGTCAGCAAGCTCTCGAGAAGACCTGGTTTGCCAGAGCGCGCCGGCAAGGTCCGGTGAAAGAGCTTGCCATCAATGAAGGCCAGCAAGGTCTCGACCAGACTTGGGTTGGCCAGAGCGCGCCAACAAGGCCGGAAGCAGAATCTTCGCGTTGTTCAACGCGGCGGCAAGGTCTGCAGCGAGACCTTGCCGTTGTCGAGTGCCTACAGGGTCTTCAGCAAGGCCTTGGCTTCGTCGACCTTGGCGAAATTGGCGCCATCGGCCACCACCTTTTCCAGCTCCTTGCGTGCGCCCGGCTTGTCGCCCGACTTCAGCAAGGCTTGCGCCAGATGCAGGCGGATATCCAGCGCATTTGGTGCAACCGCAATGGCCTTTTGCAGCTGTGCCAGACCCTTGGGCACCTGGCCCGTTTCAACCAGCATCCAGCCTAGCGTATCCATCACCGCGGAACTTTGCGGCGCCAGTTTCAAGGCCTTTTCCGCCGTCTCGACTGCACGCGGATTTTTTTCTTGCTGATAGGCGAGCGCCAGATTGTTGAGCACGGCAGCATCGTTGGGCGTTTTTTCCAGGATCGCTTCGTACTGCGTGATGGCACTCTTGTTATCGTTCTTCATCAGGCTGACCGTGGCCAGGTAGCTGCGCACCGAGGTATCTTCCGGGTGTGCCTTTGACCAATTGACCAGGCGCAGATCCGCTTCCTTGCCCTTGCCGGCTTTTGTCATTGCCTCGTGTGCCTTGATCAAAATCGCCGGACTGGCGCTGATTGCAAATCCTGCTTCATAAGCCTTGGCCGCTGCATCGTATTTCTTTTGCAGCGACAGCACATCGCCTTCCACCACTTGGCCAAATGCCGACTTGGCGGTCTGCTTTTGCATTGCGCGGGCAATGGCCAGGGCGTCGTCGTACTTGCCGTCGCGCGCATAGATGCTGGCCAGGGCGATTTCCGCTTCGGCGTAATCGGCCTTCAGGGCCAGGGCCTTTTTCAGGGAGTCGGTGGCACCGGCGCTGTTTTTCATCGACATCTGTACTGCACCGAGGCGGTACAGCGCGATCGGCGAATCGGGCACCCGGGCCACCAGCTTGCGGTAAGAGGTCAGCGCGCCATCCTTGTCGCCAGTGGCCAATTGCGCCTGGGCCATCAGATCGAGCACATCGTTATCTTCAGGAAAACCGATCTGCAATTTCTTTGCCAATGCCAGCGCTTTGTCTTTCTCGTTGATGCGCAAATAATGTGCGCCGAGTTGAAGCGAGGCACGCACTTCGGTCGGATTGTCATTCGCAGCCCGCTCCAGCCAGCGCGTGGCTTCTTCCGGCTGCTTTTCCGCCATGGCCATGCTCGACAGTGCGGTCATGGCCTGGACATTCTTCTTGTCGCTTTCCAGCACTTTTTCAAAGCGCCGCTTGGCGTCTTCCGGATGCTTGTCGAGCAGGTCGAGTTGCGCCAGGCTGGCCACGGCCGGGAAATAGGTCGGCTGGATGGTCAAGGCCTTGTCGAACGCTGCGCGGGCCGCAGGGAAGTCGCGTTTGCCTGCCAGCGCTGCGCCCTTGACGCCATAGATGATCGGGTTGTCGGTGACCGTCTTTTCCAGTGGCGCCAGTGCTGCCAGGGCCTTGTCGTAATCCTTCAGGCGCAGCTGGGTCATGGCCAGCATCATGCCGGCCTGGGTCAGCTTGGGGTCGAGGTTGGTGGCCAGTTCGAGTTCGGCCAGGCCGCGCGCATTCTCGCCCTGGGCCAGCTGGCTCATGCCCAGTGCAGTGCGGATCGGGCTGGCCTTGGGATTGACTTCGCTGGCACGTTCGAAATACTCGGTGGCCTTGGGATATTCCTTGGTCGCCATGTAGGCTTCGCCGGTCAGCGTCAGCGCCTGCAGGTCTTTCGGGTCGGCCTGGACGATCGGGCCCAGGACTTCCAGGGCGCGCTTGGGGTCATTCGATTTCAGCAAGATCGACGCCATCAGCTTGCTGGCGTAGCTGTTGCGCGGATTGCGTTCCAGGTATTTCTTGATATTGTCCTGCGCCTGTGGATAGGAACCCAGCGCGTATTGCGCCGCACTGGCCATCAGCACCGACGGCAGGTGGTCGGGGGCGACCTTGAGGATTTGCTGCAGCGATTCCAGCGCCTCCTTGTGGCGGCCCTGGGTGAAGTCGAACAGCGCCTGGGTGTAGATCACGTTGAGCGAGGTCGGCGCCAGTTTTTTTGCTGCGTCGAGATCGACCTTGGCGGCGTCGAATTTTGCCGCAGCAATTTCCGCCGTCGCCTTGGCGACATACGGCGCCAGCTGGTCGGGACGCAGCTTGATGGCCTGGCCGTAGTCCGACAGCGCCGCGTCACCCTTGCCCTGGGCGCGCAGCAGATCACCCTTGTAGAGCCAGGCGTCGGCGCTGCTGGGGTTCTTGCTGGTTGCCAGTTCGGCATATTTGTTCGCGCCATCGATATTGCGTGCAGCATACTCGAGCTTGGATAAACCGATTAAGGCCTCAGCCAGATCAGGGGTGGCCTTCAATGCATTGTCGAAGGCAAACTTCGCTTCCACCGATTTACCCAAAGCCAGAAACGCATTGCCGCGCATGGTTTCGTTATGGCTGTCCACCGCGGCGCCTGCCGGCAATTTGGTCTCGTCGAGCACCTTCTGGAACTGTCCCTGGGCCAGCAGCGCACGGCCCAGTTGCGGCATGGTTTTGTCGAGCGGATACTTCAATGCCATGGCCTTGCGGATTTCCACCTCGGCAGATTGTGGATCGCCGGTCTCGTTATAGATGGAGCCCAGCAGAAACCGCACTTCCGCATCATCGGGATTTTTTTGCAGTGCATTCTTGAGCTGGATGATGGCAGCCTTGCGGTCACCCTTTTGCTGATATGACTTCGCATCATTGAGCAGGGATTCCGAGGTTTGCGCCTTGCTGCAGGCAGACAGTCCGCCTGTCAGCAGGATCATGCCCGATACCAGCATGGCGCCGGCCTTGAGCGTCTTGCTCGCCGCCGGTTTTTTTGTTGCCGGTAACTGGGCCGCGCGCTGTGCCGCGGTTTGATCGAAGTGCGCCATCGTATATATATCCTTGGTGCCGGCAATCCATCAAGGATTTTCCGGTATGGGTGAACGGGGTATCGGGTTGAGGTGGTAAGTTTAAAATAATGCTTGTTTTTACCGTTACGGAAGCGTACTACAATCATCGCGAATTTGCTTGAAATAATTTTCCTTCCGGCAATTAATTGTCGATGTTGTATGATCTTGCCGGCATCATTTTTTTACCTTTGACAAATAAACAACACCATGAGCGATTTGCGCACGCTGGAAACCCTGAAATCCATCCTTGGCCAAACCCTTAGCCTGGGGGAGCGCAAGAACACTTTGGAAGCCGACACCGAGTTGCTCGGTGGTTTGCCGGAGCTCGATTCCATGGGTGTCATCAACATCGTCGCGGCACTGGAAGAGCACTTCGACATCAGCATCGAGGATGACGAAATCTCGGCGCAGACCTTTGCCACGCTGGGCAGCCTAGCGGCCTTCGTCGACGGGAAAATTGCGGGATGACTGCGCCGGCCAGGCGCACCCCGGCTGAGCCGTTCTTCCTTGACGCCAATCCGGGGCAACGCTTTTGCCTGTATCACGCGCCGTCCACCATAGCGCCGTCGCCCTCGGCGATCGGCGCACTCGGCGGCGCGGCAACGGCTTGCCGTGGTGCGCTGGTGATGGTGCATACATTCGCCGAGGAAATGAACCGTTCGCGGCGCATGTGCGCCATGCAGGCACGGGCACTGGCCGATGCCGGCATTGCGGTGCTGGTCGTCGACCTGTATGGCTGCGGCGACAGCAGCGGCGACTTCGGCGATGCGCGCTGGCAGATCTGGCTCGACGATCTGTTGCTGGCCAAGCGCTGGCTGGAACAGCGTTGCGGCGTGGTTGCCGGTTACCTCGGCCTGCGGCTGGGGGCGCTGCTGGCCTTGAACGCCGCTGCCGATGCCTCCACGCCTGTCGGGCCTCTGGTGTTATGGCAGCCGGTGCTGCGCGGCGCCACCTATCTGACCCAGTTCCTGCGCCTACGCCAGGCGGCGCAACTGCTGTCGCCGCGCGACGTCGTCGTTGATCGCCAGGCTGTGAGCCTCAGCGTCGGGCCAGGCCAGGCTGGCAGTACCGCTGCGGCACAAGACCGTCCGAATGATGCTCGGCCACAGGAAAGCGAGCAGGCAGGCGCAGCGATTGCCGGCAGCACGATCGCAGTTCACGGCAGTGCAACGCTGCGCCAGAGGCTGGCCGCCGGTGCCAGCGTGGAAGTGGTTGGCTACCTGCTCGCAGCGCAGCTGGCGGCCGCCATCGATGCCGCCGATGTGGCGCATCTGGATTTGCAGGGGCAGACGATACACTGGCTCGACGTCGCTGCCGAATCCACGGCGCAGATCGCGCCGGCCAGGGAGCGTGGTGTAGCCGAGCTGCGCCAGCGCGGCGCCACCGTGTCGTTTGCACAGGTGGCCGGGCCTGCGTTCTGGGCCACGGCGGAAATTGCCGAAGCGCCGGAATTGATTGCCGCCACCGTGGCCGTGTTGGCCGGGCCTGCGTGATGAGCGGCATGGCGCGCCATGAAGGCCGCGCCAGGGCTGCCATGGCTTTACACACGATCCACGCGCGATGCACGCGCGGCAAGTGCGCTGTGTTCAAGTGCACTGTGTTCAAGTGCGCTGTGCTTGCGAGGCAGCGCACCAAGGAGGTTTCATGAGCTATACGGAGAAGGCAATCGGGTTTGCCTGCGGCGGGCACAACCTGTACGGCATCCTGAGCCTGCCGCTGCAGCCTGTGCGCCGCGGTGTCGTGATGATCGTGGGCGGGCCGCAATACCGCGCCGGCAGCCATCGCCAGTTCACCCTGCTGGCGCGCCATCTGGCCAGCGCGGGTGTGCCGGTACTGCGTTTCGACTACCGCGGCATGGGCGACAGCGATGGCGACCAACACGACTTCGAACAGGTCGACAGCGACGTGCGCGCTGCCATCGACCTGTTCATGCTGGCAGCGCCGGGCTTGCAGGAGATTGTCTTGTGGGGCCTGTGCGACGCTGCCTCGGCGGCAGTGTTCTATGCCCACCAGGATGCCCGGGTCAAGGGACTGGTGCTGCTCAATCCATGGGTGCGCACCAAGGCCGGCATCGCGCGGGCGACGCTGAAGCATTATTATGTGCGCCGCCTGCTGCAACCGGCATTCTGGAAAAAGCTGTTCGCCGGCGGCCTGGACCTGCGTGCCTCGCTGGCTTCACTCGCCACGCTGCTGCGGGCGAGTTCGGCAGCTGCAACTGCAGCGCCGGAAGACAAACGGCATCCTGATGAAGCGGCAAATCCTGCGGTCTTGGGCGATGTGCCTGTCGCCGGCAATCGGCTTCCCTTGAACGGGGGACTCGATCTTCCTGCCCGGCTGTATCGCGACCTGAGTCGTTTCGACGGCGCCGTGCTGCTGATCTGCAGCGCTGCCGACCTTACCGCGCGCGAGTTCACCGATCTGGCCGGCAGCTCGCCAGAATGGCGCCGGCTGATGGCGCAGCCACGGATGACAAAGCACACCCTGGCAGGCGCCGACCATACCTTTTCCAGCAGCGCCTGGCGCGACGAGGTCGCGTTATGGACCGGGACATGGCTGGCGTCGTCGCGCTGAGACAGCTGGCCGGCCTTCAGCGCCATTGCCGCAGCAGGCGTTTGGCCCGCGCGCTGCCGAGGTGCCAGCCGGCTGAAAACAGACCGCGCCAGCTGCGCAGGTTGAAGGCAATCATGCCGCGCCGCTGCCGCCACTGCGGCATCCAGTCGCGCTTGTAGCCGTCGTCGCCGGTCAGGTAGTCGACTTCGCGGACCCGGTCGATATCGAATACATGGCGCATCAGATGCGCGGTCAGGACCGAACCGGCTGACCAGCGTGCATGGTGCTGGTCATACGCCAGCTTGTAGATCGACGCCACGCCGCTGACCACCAGCCAGACCTGTGCGGCAATCGGCTGTTCATCGAGATACACCACGCCCAGGCGCAACCAGCCCTGCGCCGCAGCCATCGTTATCAAGCCCGGCATGAATTGCGGATGCGGCTCGGCTTCTTTCCAGCTGGCAGCATAGACCCGGGTCCAGGCCTCGATACCGTGCGCGATCTGATCGGAATTGGCCAGGATGGCCACGCGCGCGCGCCCAGACTTTTCCAGTTGGCGCGTCTTGCGTGCAAGGGTGTTGCGCAGCAGCGAGGGCAGGGTGGCGAGATAACGCTCATAACCACCTTGTCCGGTTGGGAGGTGGCGGTTGACGAAGGTATCGTAATGCTGCACCGCATAGCCATGGCGCTTCAATGCGGCGGCAAAATCGATCGACACGCTGTCGTCATGGGCAATCGGTGCCAGGCGGATGCGCAACCAGCGCGGTCGTTCGGCGGCAATCGTCTTCGCCAGCTGGTCCAGATCCTCTTCACGCTGCAGGCGCAGCGCTGCCATCCGGTCCTTCACAGTCATTGCGTGTGCGTCGCTGTCCAGGAAAGCGCGAAGTGTCATCGAGTCTGCGTCGCTGTCCAAGTCATCGTGAAGCACTCCGAACAGCGAGGAGTAATAGTTCGCGCACGCGACCAGCTCGCAACCTGCACCCGCCTGGCCGGGCTTGGTAGCCTCATGCACCATCGGCAGCGCCAGGCGCGCCAGC
>JBPBPY010000314.1:0-8202 GCA_050954505.1 Janthinobacterium lividum | reverse complement strand
AGCCATCGATCATTTCACGGTTTTGCGCTTCTTCGATTCGCTGACGCATGATGAACGTCAGAAAATTGCCGGTGATCAATATATTTATCAGCCATTTCTGAGCATCTTTGCTACCCATAGTGCAACGGTCGTGCGTGCCACTGCCGCCGGCAACCCTGCGGCATCCGAAAATCCTGACAATATTCTTTCCAAGCTGGCCGACGACCGCGAATGGGCAGTGCGCATGTCCGTCGCGGGCAATCCTGAAAGCAACGAAGCGTTGCAAAGAAAGCTTGCACGGGATGCGCATTGGCTGGTGCGTGCCGCTGCCGCTTTCAACTCCGTCACCGATCCTTCGACACTGACGCAGCTCACAGGCGATCCATCGAGCCATGTGCGGGTCGCTCTCGCACGCAACCGGGCTACGCCGGATGGCGCCTTGAAGTATCTGGCGCGGAATCAAAATTTGACCGTGCGGGCCATGGTTTCGCTCAACAACGGTGCGAATCCTGATTTGCGCGAAGCGCTGGCCAAGGTTCCTGCCATCATCACGGTACGGCGGATGTGCATCAATTCCCAGGATACTTCGGTGACCGTACGTGCGCAGTTGGCGCAAAGTGAAACCACGCCTGCCGAACTGCTGCCGCTGCTGGCCGGAGACTGGAGTGCGCAAGTACGCGCTGCGGTGTATCACAATCCGCTGACGCCACCGGAGATCCGGGAACTGATGGCAGCGCGTCTTTCCGCAACACCGCAGCTCAATACCCGCGTCTACAATTTGCACATGGCATCCGTTGAAGCCGAATACGCCCGAATGGCCCGGGCACGTGCGGAAATCAACCGGGTTTGGGACGCCCTTCCAGTGCACGGCCACAAACTCACCCTGGCCGAGCAGCAGCATCTGGAATGGGATAGGTCCGGTGGCTAGGGTTCCAACGCGCCAGTGGCCAGCATCGCAAGCGTGGCACCGATGGGCAGCGAGTGCGTACCAGGAATTGCAGTGCAGATTGAAACTGCGATGTGGTGGAGTGTAAATTCGCGGTACGCACTACGGCATTGAGGCACTAAGGCACTACGGCACTAAGGCACTACGGCACTAAGGCACTACGGCACTAAGGCACTACGACAATATGGCCATACAGCATTACGGCAGGACCAGGCCAGCTGCCCAGCAGAGAATAAAAAAAGAGACATCGACCGGTATCGATGTCTCTTTTTTTGTAGTAAGCCCTGCCTCAAGCCTGACTTCAACCTGCCTTCATCTGATTGCGCCAGGCTGGCTTGCTTACCTCGCGATCATTATTTGTCGCCGCTCTCTGCCGAAGTCGCGGCATCATCATGCGTTTCAATATGGGGCTTCTTGCCTGGCTGAACAGCGTGTTCGGCGCCTGGCGCAATTTCTTCTCCATGATGTTTTTTCTCTTGCTGGACTTTTTTGTCGTGCGCGATGTTACGTGGGTCTGTCATGGGAACCTTTGCTGAATGTGATAAGAACCGGCGAAGCCGGCTGAGCCACCTTGGCCTGATCGCCTAGGTTACGCCAATCGAAACGCACTGCCATGTTGTTGAACAAACATGGTTGAATCAATTTGCCGCTGTCTGGTTGTCAGAATCTTCTGGCGAAAACCGTGATTTGATAATTATTATAAAAATAGTCATTTAATTTGGAACTATCTGCGTTGAGCGGATACTCATCCCAACTACAGAAGTTATAAAAAAAACATTAATTTTATTGCTTTCTGCATTTCCATGGCTTCAAGGCGAATGGATTGCGGAGGCAACTTTTTTCCACAAGGGATTTTGCAATGCTTTCGCGTACCCATCGCGTGTATATACACCATATCTATACACAACAACCAACCCAATTAAGTCCGACATTGAATGTATCACGCGGTTTGCCAGAGACACCGCAGAGAGGCGTGCGGCCATCGGCCGATTTCAACCGGGCGAAAAACGTCCGTGCCAATGTTCTTGCCAACATCGATCGGGCAGGCAATCCTGCGTTTCTCAACATCGGCCTGACTGTGCACTCCGACCCCGCTGTGCTGATGATGCGTTATCGCGGTGACCAACTCATGCGCCAGGGAAACTTCAGTCTGGCAGAAGATGCGCTTGATGCGCAGCATCGCATTTACAACCTGACCGATGTACCTGTATCTGCCATGGAATGCCGGGCGCTGATGGTGGATCTGGCCCAGCGCGCACATCTGGGCAATATCGATCAGCGCACACTGGTCATGTATGACAATGCCTTGCGTGATTTCCGCATCGAAGCCGTGGCAGACCTGCCGCTGGCAAACCGTTTGCAACTGGCCGCAAGCGAGTCGGTTTCACTTCAATGTGCTGCAGAACTGAAGAAAGACCGCTCTGCCGAAGTACGCGGTCAGTTGGCATTCAATGGTGCGCTCGACACCGCAACCCTGCTTGAGCTGTCAAAGGACAATGACCCGCATGTGCGCTACATGGTGGCTGCCAATCCGCAAGTGCCGCCGGCGCTGCTTAGCGCTCTGGCAGATGATCCGGAAGAGTCAGTGCGCAACTATGTTGCCAGCAATCCCAGGACTCCGGCCCAGACCCTGTCGACCTTGAGCCAGTCCGCCGACGGGCATGTGCAATATCTGGTGGCGGCCAATCCGGGTACCGATCATGCGACCCTCGACCAGCTGGCACAAAACCCGGCCTGGATGGTGGCCCTTGCCGTGGCCCAGAATCCTGCCACAATGGCCCCGACCATGACGAAGCTGGGCCGTCATTTGCGCGCTGAAGTGCGCAGTGCAGCGGCAATGCATCCGCGAACCAGTTTTACCATCCTCGATCGGCTGGCAAACGACGGCAATGCCATGGTTCGCAATCTGGTGGTATGCAATCCGCGAGCCAGTGGTCAAGGCTATCGTCGCCTGAAGCAGGACAAGGCATCGCAAAAGATGGCGCAGCAGCTCTATAATCCGTTGCTGCAGGCCCGCCCGGCGCTCGTCCGTGATCCCAACACGCCGGCACATGTGCTGCACATAATGACTGTAAGCAATAATCCCGAAGTGCGCCTGGCAATGACGGACAACCCGGCCCTTCCAGCCGGCATTCTGGAGGTGCTGGCACGGGATCCGTATCCGGCGATCCGGCTCGCCGCCGCGCAGCACTGCAATATCCCGCCAATGTCGTTGACCGCCCTGGCTGCAGACCGCAATCCGGAAATCAGGGCTGCCGTCGCCCGCAATCCGCTGACCAGCCTACGCACGCGCAGCCTCCTGGCCGCTGACCATGACCAAAGCGTTGTCAATGCCGCTGCAATGCCACGCGAATTCCCGACAATCCTTACCGCCAGCAAGATGCGCTGGAACAAGGTGCCGCAAAAATTCCAAAGCATCATGGCCTCATTGCGCGACCTGAAATACAATTCGCCAAAGCGGCAGCAACGTCGTCTGGAACGCAAATTCATCCGTTTTGACGATATCAAGAAAATTGGCGTGGTGCATGAAGGGCTGGATGGATAACGCCAGGGGCGAACGAATTTGGACGCCGCCAGCAGGCAGGGGACTGCCTGCTGGCGCGCTCGACGGGGACGTCGAGCGCGCCATCTGCTACTGCCTGGCTGGGCATCAAATGTTCCTGGCCCAGTTGGAAGATTTGAATCCGCCGTACGCTTGGAGAGTGATTGACGTCACGCGTTGGCAGGAGTTGCCTGTTATTTTCGTTATGAAAGCGAGATTTGTATTCAACGGCAAATGAATTGCAATGCCGTACATGCAATACTGGTGAACTCGCGATGCTATTCAAAGCCATGGGCGGCAACCGTTTAACAGGCTGCACAAGTTATATGGGGATCACGGTATCGCTTGAGCAATGCTAATGGCGCTGATCAACACACTTTCGTCGCCACGCGCCGAAAGTGTGCTGTTTATCGG
Organism: Janthinobacterium lividum; assembly: GCA_050954505.1. Classification (GTDB taxonomy): domain Bacteria; phylum Pseudomonadota; class Gammaproteobacteria; order Burkholderiales; family Burkholderiaceae_D; genus JAQGMO01. The sequence goes on along the minus strand of JBPBPY010000314.1, from coordinate 4,321 downwards.
TACGGCATGGATGCCACACCGTTGCTGATCAATAGATTGAAGTGTGCGCCTGTGTGAAGAAGCACAGGTCCGGTTTCGACAGCCAGGATAAATTGCTCTGTGCAGTGTGCGCGGTTCTTATGGGTTTCAACATGCCTGGCCAGCTTTTGCTGACTGGTGTATTCGTCATCAGCGATGGGTGCCGGCGGCGGAACGCTTACTTTGCATAGCCAATCTGTCCGCGGAGCCAATGCATCAGGGTCGGCGTAAGGTTGGTGATAGAGAATGCTGTTGGCGCCCAGCTGTCTCAACATGGCAAAGATATGAACGTCTTCACCCATACGGTGTTCGCTGAAAAGTTTCCTGACTTCATGCGGATTCATTCCGGCCCGTACCAGCAGCTTTTCTGTCAAAACTTTCAGCGTCTCTTCGATCCTGACATCACCGCCAAGATGGATGGACGCTCCCCCCGCACCATTGGTCACGACATTTTCCATTCGCAATCCCATGGGTAACCGGCCAGGGTCTGGTTTGGTGGGATCGAGTCGGAATGCTGACTTGTCTTTCATCCATTGGTCTACGAGTGACTGATCGTGCGGAGGATCGATCGCCTGCGCCAGCGCCTGCACTTCCATTGCCATTTCAGACGCATCTTCGCCTAACGCATTGATAATTGCTGCGCTGAGTCGTTGAGGTTGATGACAAAACTTCGGGTCCAGCAATGCAGATAGCCATGCGGCACGCCACCAGCATCCGTTGCCTGCACCTGATATTTCCAGCAAATTGAATTCACGATGCTGAGCGGCTTCCAATGCATCCATGTTCAGTGCTGCCGATCCATACGATTTGACGAACGTACCGAAGTCCCCTTCGTCTGCATTGACGACCACGGTCTGGTCTACCCGCGGGGTAAATTTCCTTAGTACGTATTTACCTGCCTGACGGCCGGCTTCGCTACCCATATCAAGAAGATTGCCATTCGTGCGTACATAGGACCTGGCTTCCTTGCCTTTGCGTTCGTCCAGCACAGATCCATGAGATAGCGTGATCAAAGCGGGATGCTTTGTGAAAAAATGGTTTTTTTCCTTGCGGCCTTGACTGAAGGCTGCCCGCTTCAATTTGTCGGCTCTCCATGCAAGACGCTCGGCAGTACCAGGTTCTGGCGCGGGATCGTATAGCCTTTTAGGCAATATGCGTGATAAAAGGCGCCTTGGTTCGGTCGAGGTTGACTGGTGTGCGCCAGTGTTCGCAGCGGCAGGTGGAGCAACGGCATGGTGCCCCCGTGCATTTTCGGGCGCTTGCAGCGCAGGCGCTGGTTTTGTCCTGGACCGGTGAAAAAAGGAAAGCAGGCCTGGATGCGTTATTTGATTGCTCGATGGCGCCCGGCGCTGGGCAGCGATTCCCTGTTCCCCGCTGGTGGCAATATCTTCAACGGCAATTTTGCATCCTGCCGGCAATTGCAACTTCGTTGCCCATTGGTTTGCCTGCTTCCGGTCCAAGGAAATTTTATTCAATGCGATACATCGACTCAAATCAGGGGGTGCAGGTATGTCGAGACCTTTCAAATCCAAGGTTACTTGGCTGTCAATGAGGCACGAGAAGAGTCGATCGCGCGCAATGCACGTATCGGACTTGTTGCGCCCTGTTTTTTCCCAATCCAGCAAAACCGCCAAAAACGGTTGGCTCGATGTAATTCCACGCAATGGTGCATTTGTTGCAGTGGTTACTGACTGCTGTGATTGGTCTTGCTTCGTTGTTGCGAAAAGACTGGAAGCGCTCGCGCCTGTGTGTTTGGTCTGCAGCGCATGTGTAATCCGAAGATTTGTCGAGTTGGTCTTCCTCGTTCGCATCGGATGCGTTCCATTGAATACACCTTCAGTTCGGTCGGATTTGGCAAGTGGTTGATGCCCCAGGCAATGATCGACTATGCAGCTCGGCGGCAGCTTCAGCTTTGCCCCCCAATCTGCGTATTGGTGGGAGTCCAGCTTGATGGTTTTGAGTTTGTTGAAACGCCGTAGATCCGGTGGCGCCGGGATATCCAGGCCGCGCAAATCAAGCTCGGCACGGTCCATCAGCCAGCAATGCGCCATGCGCTGGTCCGCTTCTCGCGTGTCAGATCCAGCCAGAGAAAACCTGCTCCAATCCGACAACGCCAGCAAAAAAGCGCCCTCGTTAGACGAGGTCTTGATCGCAGGGGACGAAAAGTCAACACTCAGCCTGCGTCGAATGGTGGGCATGTCAGTAGATTTCAGTGAAGGTGAAAAAGATTCGCCTGGACACGGACAAGCTGTCTCGGGTTCTTGTCTTTTGATTGGTTTGAATGTCTTTTCAATCACATTAGTTCCATTTCTACATTAATTTATTGAACATTAGTAGACTTTGCTGGAACGTCAACGCTGTAGATTGCAACCTCACGCGCAATCTCGGAAAATCCTGGGGGCAGAGCCAGGGTTCGACACTGAGGAAGATAACTGTATTAGCTGCGAGGAAAGAAACCGTGCCACGCCGTGGGTGAATACGGCAGGCAGACATTGCAAAGAAGACGGAGTGGGTGCGGGGATTTTGCTTGCCAATCGCTGCTGGAGATGGCGTCTGGCTGGTCCCGCCGACAGGAATCGGACCTGTATCCCACGCTTAGGAGGCATGTGCACTATCCATTGTGCTACGGCGAGTCGGGGGCATGATACCACGCAACCATTTTCATTGGCCACTGTGAAAACAGGCAATGGGAGCACAATTTTCCATTCTCTTTTCGCCTTCACATTGCGCTGAGAATGCGCTGGTTCATTGCGATTCGGACCGCATCCCCCTCATCGGTTCAAAAATACTTTATTGGCAACGGAACTGAAGTGCAATAAGCGCTACCCATGTGGAGTGCCGCAGCAGCTTGCTGTGGAATGATTCATGCACGCAAGCGCAACTGGGGAAACAAGTTGGCATCATCCAAGATCAACACGACGGCGCTATCGGCGCGCAATCTTGCCGCACTCGAGGCACGTGAGACCTTTACCCCGTCGAGTGCCATCCAACGCTCTGCCAACCGCCAGCAATCACAGGACATGAACGGTACACCGACGCCGGCTGATAAATCGCCGCAGGTGGTGTTGACCAATCCGGGCAAGCGTCCCAGCATGGAACCACTGCCGCTGCCGCCACCAGTATTTGCCAGTGCAACCAGACAAAGTGTTTCAGTGCTGGCCGGGTCGGCTGCGGCCATCGATGGCATGCTGATGGACCTGCAATCCAGCAAGCAATACCCGTATTTGTCGGTGGACCATGTCGAAGGGCTGATTGCCAAGCTGGAAAAACTCTCCAGCCAATTCAGCAACCGCAAGGGTTTTGCGTCATCGCTGCTACGCCACAAGCCCTCGTCCGAACGATATCAGTTCGCCAAGCACAAGATGGATGCCAATGAACGTGTACAGGTTTCCGCTGTCTTGCGCCAGGCAATTGTTCTCGCAAAAAGTTCGGGAAATCCGGAATGCATCGATCCGCTGGTTGATCTGTACCTGTGTATCCAGCACGCCAGCATGCGGGTTCACAGCGCAAAACAAAAACGCAAATATCACGCCGAGCAGGGGCGCGCCGGCATGGCGATCAAGATCAGGAAAACAGTGCCGCTCCTGTTTTCCAGGAACGCTACGGCGCAAGCCAATCGCGCGCCCGAAACCCACGCAGATCGCTATGGCAGCAATGAGGACCGGCCCGAGTATTCCCAGGCATATGCCAACCTGATGGGTTTGCTGTCCGGCCCGGATTCGGAAATTCCTCCTGCGGCAAGGCTGAAGGTTGCGGCGGCAGTGCTCGACCATTTCATCGGGGACGAAAATCTGCTGGCGCCGCCGCACGCCAATCCGATGCGGGCGGCGCTCGGCTTGCCGCAGGACGGCGCCGCCGCCAGCAATGACGGTGACGGCGCTGCAGCGCGCCTGCGTCAAGGGCTGCCTGCGGCAACCAGCGCCAAACAGCATATGCAGCTGATCCGGTTTGCTTGTGAGCAAGCAAAGGCGCCAATGCCGGCCATGCTGACGTCCGAAGAGAAATCTGCGGAAGCGGCCGTCGTGCCGCCGACACCAAAGCGGCCAGGCACGCCCAAGGTGCCGCTTGCTGCGATGGCGATGCAGGAACCTGGTACACCGAGATTGCCGCAAGTGGTGGAGGCCCTGAAATCCGAGGCCGTATTGGAGGCGATGAAGGCGCTGCGAATACCTGCTCCTGCTGTACCGGCACCGCTGCACACCGAACGTTCGCCGACCCGGGAAGTGCTGCCGTTGCCGCCGGACCTGCAGGCACTGGAACAGTCGCTGAAGTCGCAGGATCTGCCGGCCTTGACAGGGTCGCT
>JBPBPY010000384.1:0-8250 GCA_050954505.1 Janthinobacterium lividum | reverse complement strand
CAGCGCAGCGCCGCCGTTGAACCAATGCTGGCGAGGTCTTCGTGGAATTCGGTGTGAAAAAACGTGACCGTTACCATGCAATACGATGTTAGCGTTACCAGGCGCAGCCGAGGCAACCAGGCCGGATCGATGGCATGGCCCAGCCATTGCGCATCCCAGCCGGCCGACAGTGCTGCAGCCCGCAAGCCAAGCACCAGCCAGACCGAAAACAGCACATACTTAGCCTTGCGGTTGACCAGCGCGGTAATGAGCATGAAGGCTGCCAGCGTCATCACCCCGCCTTCCAGCAAGCCCGAGTCATGGAAGAACGATTGCGCCGGCAGTTGCAGGGCATTACCTGGCCAGTCGATGACCGACAGCCGTGCCGGCCCGATGGCGCGCGCCCGGCAAATGATATCCTGCCGGGGAGCGCCGTCCAGGCGCAGGGCAAAGCCTGCCTTGGCGGCCGACATGGCGCCGGTGACAGCGCTGCGGGTCGCGCTGCCAAGCAGCACCCCGCTGGCAGACCAGCACGACAATTCACTTGCATGCCTGGACGGGAATTCCAGGACCGAGGGCTGGCTTTGGCCAGGATGCCCGGATTTGAAGGCAAACCAGAACGGCGCTTCCGACAAGCGCGTATCGATATGTGTGACCGGCTCGTTGCCACGCATCTGATCAAGGGCTTCGCCCAGGGTCAGGTCGCGATCGGCTTCGACATAACGCACCTCGAGCGGCGTTTGCGGCACGGTCGAGTTTTGCACCTTCCATTCAAACAGGGCAATGATGGAAAAGATCCCCAGCAAAATTGCCAGGCCATAGGTGGAGACATCGAACAGCAGCTTGTCGAGTAATTGATGGATGGATAACCAGCGCGGACTGCGGCCGTCCTTTAAAAAATCGATCAATCGCGACGACATTGATACTCCGGAAGTTGGCTTCTTTGACAAGTTTGGTAACATAGTGATTGCAGGTGTCGGATTTTTCTTTCAATTATGAAATAATACTACTGGGAAATACGAAACAAGTGCGCAATCTGGAAATAACGTTATAAACTGTGGCGAGCTGGATGAATTAACAATGTCGACCTCTGTATGGGAGGGGAGCGATGAAATCATCCGCAAAAATAGTTCCTCTTGGAATTTATTTTTCCTTCATACTATGGTTTGGCGAACTTTTTCCAGAAGGCAATGTCTGACTAGTGTAAAGATGCTGTCTAGAAATGTCGATCTTTTGTGCATGGTAGCGTACAAAGTCCCTTAACTCGTTAGGATGCCGTTGTATTATGAATTTTGCTCACGCATCTTATGTCTGCGAAAGTCAACCATCATGATGACGGCTGGCGATATCCTAAACGCGAAAATCCTGGTGGTGGACGACTGTGCCGACAACAGCGCGCTGCAGGTCGACTTCCTGCGCCTGGGCGGCTACACCGCCGTGACCTCCACCAATGACTCGACCAAGGTATGCGGTCTGCATGCGCAAAATGACTACGACCTGATTCTGTTGGACATGCACATGCCGCAAATGAGTGGCCTGGAGGTGATGGCTGGATTGAGCAAGATCGAAAAGGATGCCTACCTGCCAGTGCTGGCAATTACCGGCGACCAGCGCTACAAGATTGCCGCACTCGACGCCGGCGCCCGCGACTTCCTGGCCAAGCCGTACGATCTGGTCGAATTCAAGATGCGGGTGCGTAACCTGCTGGAAGTGCGTCTTCTGTACAAGACCGTGGCCGAACAAAGCCGGCTGCAAAAGGAAATGGCGCTGCATGATTCCCTGACCGGGTTGCCGAACCGGCGCCTGCTCAACGACCGCATTGAAAAATCCATGCAGCATGCCTTGCGCAATGACCGCATGATGGCCGTCATGTACATCGACCTCGACGGCTTCAAGGCCATCAATGATGTGCGCGGCCATCAGTGCGGCGACGAGTTGCTCAAGCAGGTAGCCGAACGCCTGCGCGAAGCGACCCGGCGCGAGGACACGGTCGCACGCATCGGTGGTGATGAATTCATCATGGTGCTCTCCGACCTGACCCATGCCGACGACGTCGTCCATCCAGCCAGCAAGTCGCTGCATCTGCTGGCTGCGCCATTCCACATTGGCGAAAGCCCCGTCAGCATCACCGGCAGCGTCGGCGTGGCGTTCTATCCCACCGACGCCCAGGATGCCGATTCACTCATCGCCCTAGCCGACCAGGCCCTGTATGAAGCCAAGCGCGCCGGCAAGAACCGCTGCCAGTTCATCAACCGGCAAACGGCAATGACCTTTGCGCCGACTGCCGAGCAAAAACTTGCCACTGCGGCGGCCATCGAAGCGCGGGCAAAGAATGCTGCCGGCAAGGACAGCCTGGACCGGCCGGCGCTCGCCGAACGCAGCTTTACCTGATACGAGCGCATTGACCGCCATGGCCCGACCGCGTTTTTTACCCGACAACATGACCTTGATGCTGCTCGGTGTCGTCCTGCTGGCCACCTTCCTGCCGGCCACCGGGCGTGCCGCCGAGCAGCTCGGCGTGCTGACGGTCGTCATGATCGGCGTGCTGTTTTTCCTTCATGGCGCCAAGCTCTCGCGTGAGGCGGTCATACGTGGTGCCACCAACTGGCGTTTGCATCTGACGGTGCTGGCTTGCACCTTTGTGCTGTTTCCCTTGCTGGGGTTGCTGTTCAAACCGGTCATCGTGGCCGTGCTCACGCCTGACTTGTACATCGGCATCCTGTTCCTGTGCATGCTGCCTTCCACGGTGCAGTCGTCGATTGCCTTCACCGCTGTGGCGCGCGGCAATGTGCCGGCCGCCATCTGCAGTGCCTCTGCATCGAGCCTGCTGGGCATCTTCATCACGCCGCTGCTGGTCGGCCTGATGATGGCTTCGACCGGCAGTGCGCATTCTTCCCTCGACTCGATTCTCAAGATCGTCTATCAACTGCTATTGCCATTCGTTGCCGGCCAGGTGGCACGGCGCTGGATCGGTGCATGGGTCGATGGCCACAAGGGCTTGCTCAAGTTCGTCGACCAGGGTTCGATTCTGCTGGTGGTGTATGCCGCTTTCAGCGAAGCCGTCGAGCAGGGCTTGTGGCACCAGGTTCCGCTGCACACCGTCGTCAACCTGATCCTGGTCTGCATTGCCTTGCTCGGCATTGTCATGGGCCTGGTGGTCTGGTCGACACGACGACTGGGCTTTTCCAAGGAAGATGAAATCACGATCTTCTTTTGCGGTTCCAAGAAAAGCCTGGCCACCGGCGTGCCGATGGCTAATGTCCTCATGAGCGGCGGGGCGATCAGCATGGTATTGCTGCCCTTGATGCTGTTTCATCAGATCCAGCTTCTGGTTTGCGCCGTGATTGCCGCACGCTATGCCAAGCGCGTCGAGCCGCTGGCCACCATTGCCGTAGCCGCCGACTGATCGACCGGCATGATCGGGTGGCGGCGCCTGCCGGCGAATGGTGCGCCGGCATTCGGCCTATTCTCGGTTTATGAATCAATTTATGAATCAGCTTATGAAGCAGCCCACGGATCACACCAAGGATCGGCCCATGGGATCAATCCATGATTCAGTCCTGAGTCAGCCCTGAGTCGGACCCATTCGAAATCCCTGGCAAACGTCATGCTCACAGGTTGTGGGCAATTTGATCCAGCAACAGCACTTGCCGACGGTGTGGACAGGTTCCTTGGATCGACAGCAAACGATGCTTGTGATTTCCTCCATTGGCTCCATCTGGCAGCCATGACCCCACTTTCAATACTTGATCTTTCGCCCATTACCGAAGGCAGCGATGCTGCCCAATCGTTTCGCAATACGCTGTCGCTGGCCCGGCACGGTGAGGCACTGGGCTACCAGCGATTCTGGCTCGCAGAGCACCACGGCATGCCGGGCATTGCCAGTGCCGCAACGGCGGTGCTGCTGGCCTATGTCGGCGCTGGAACCAGCCACATCAAGCTGGGCGCAGGTGGCATCATGCTGCCCAACCATTCCCCATTGGTGATCGCCGAGCAGTTCGGCACGCTGGCTTCGCTGTATCCGGGACGTATCGAACTGGGACTGGGCCGTGCGCCGGGTTCGGACCAGATCACCGCGCGCGCCTTGCGCCGCAATCTTGGTTCCGACGCCGATCAATTCCCGCAGGATGTGCTGGAACTGCGTGATTATTTTTCCGACCAGAGCCGTCAGCCGGTAGTGGCCGTACCGGGCGCCGGTCTCAAGGTTCCGCTCTGGATTCTCGGTTCCAGCTTGTTCGGTGCGCAACTGGCTGCAGCATTGGGGCTGCCGTTCGCATTCGCGTCGCATTTTGCACCGGCCCAGATGATGCAGGCAGTAGCAATCTACCGCGATCGTTTCCAGCCATCGGCGCAACTGGCCAAACCGTATGTGATGCTTGGATTTAATGTCTTTGCCGCCGACACCGAGGCGCAGGCACGCTCGATTGCGACGTCGATGCAGCAGGCGTTTGTCAATTTGCGCAGCGGCAGGCCAGGCCGGCTGCAGCCGCCGATGGATGATTACCTTGACCGCATCGGTGCACCGGAACACGCCTTGCTCGACCAGATGTTGTCCTGCGCCGCCATTGGCACGCAGCACACTGTCAGGGAGCAGATCGACGCCTTTGTCGCCCGCACCGGTGCCGACGAGCTGATGATCACCTCGCAGATCTTCGACCATGGTGCCCGCTTGCGGTCGTACGAGATTACCGCTGCTGCCATGCAAGGATGAACTCAGGCAGACAATGGTGACTGGTGTGCATGCTGGTTCGCATCGGGTCAGCATCGATTAACGCATTTTTCCCTGGTGCGCCGGAAGCAAGGTTTTCGCCACGCTGACGAAGTGGCAATTCCCTTGAACCGTCCACCCTGCGCTGAACGCAAAAGCGGCTGGTCCGGCGCTCCATGAGCACCGGCCAGCCAGCTCGTGTGCCAGTCAGCTGGTCAGCAGCCTGTTTGAATCAGGCGCCGCCATGCGGGTTCTTGTCATCCATGCTCAAGTCTTCGTCATTATCGACAGCAAGATCGTCCAGCGTGCCAACGCGGTCAACGCCGACATCGCCGCCCGGTTCGGCAACCGAGTCACGGCCGGCAGCACCACGTTCACCGGTGCCATTGGAATCGGTGACGCTTTCGAGGAATGGATCGCCAAGGTCAGGACCGGCGCCAGCGCCTGCACCATGTTCGGCTTGCGATGTATTGCCGCTGTCTTCGAGCGGCATTTCAGTACCGGTGTCAGTTGCCATGCCGGTTGCACCCATCACATCGCTGCCGCTGTCGGATGTGTCGCTCGGGCCGAGTGCACCGGTTCCATGACCGCGACCGAGGACACGGTCAGGCGTTTGCTGAAAATTTTCTGGATCGAGTGTGCTGTTTCCCATCGTATTCTCCTTCGTGCATTGATCGTTGAGGTTCCAGCAGTGCGCGGCAGTCGCCGCACAGGTGTTTGCCAGTCATTTGTCGATGGTACAGAGACAGCACCCCTGGGCCTTGACCCGTGACAATCCCCGTGGTGTTAGATGGTTCAGTGCAGGACCTGGCACCGGATCCCGGGCCGCGACTGGCCATGCGGGCCGCTGCTGCGCAGGGATTGGCCGGGCATGACAGCGCCGCTCGGTGCCGCGACAAGGTTATGATGAGAAGGTGGCAGTGCAACGGGACTGCGCCTGCTGCAGCGATGCCATCTTTTTTCAGCATGTCCACCAGGTCCTTGCGCCTGCCAGCGCCAGGGCCATTGCCGGAGGAAAGAAAAATGATTGATCATGCCAGCCTGACCGTCGTCAACTTCGAGCGCAGCAAGCTGTTCTATCAGCAAGCTCTTGCTGCCATCGAATACCAATTGATCGAAGCGTTTTCCAGGTCCGGGAGCGGTGCGCCAGATGCCGCCATGTTTGGCGAAGCAGGGGTGCCGGACTTCGTCATCCGCACCGGCAGCATTGCCCGTCCACCAGGCCATGTCGCCTTCCGAGTAGTTTCGCGGGAAATGGTGCGGGCTTTCCACAAGGCGGCGCTTGCAGCCGGGGCGACCGACCATGGTGCACCCGGCCTGCGCGAACACTATGCTCCAGACTATTACGCCGCCTTCGTGCTCGACCCGGATGGCTACAACATCGAGGCGGTCTGCCACGGCAAGTGATTGCCACGCACCCGCAGGGCAGGGCCCAAGCCGCTGAGCCATTGCGGCTAGCCAATGCCGGTGGCGGGGCATCCGCCAACGCGCTGGCAATTCTGCCGCACACGTAGAAACGCCGTCGTAATCCGGAGCAGAGTCCGGATTACGACGGCGTCGCGACGCTTTGAATGGCGTGGCGTCAGGATTTCATCAATCGCGGATTTCCAGCGCCCGGTTCAAGCTCAGTGCGGCCAGCGAGGCAACTGCGCCGGAGAGCAGATAGAAGCTGACATAGGCCAGGCCGAAATGTGCCGACAAGCCCAAGGCCACCAGCGGCGCAAACGCTGCGCCCACCAGCCAGGACAGATCGGAGGTCAAGGCGGCGCCGGTATAGCGGAACTTGGATGGGAAGTTGGCGGTAACCGCGCCGGCGGCCTGGCCGTACGACAAACCCAGCAAGCCGAAACCGATCCAGATGAAGGCATTCTGGCCGCCTTCGCCACCGTTCATCAGCATCGGCACGAAGAAACTGAAGATGGCAATCAGCAGCGCCAGGGAACCCAGCGTTGTACGGCGGCCGACACGGTCGGCGATCAAGCCGGAAAGTACCACGCCCAAGGCCATGATGGCCGCGCCGATGATCTGGATGACCAGGAAGTCGCTGGTCGAGCGCAATGAATAGAGCGAGATCCAGGACAGCGGGAATACCGTCACCAGATGGAACAGCGCGTAGCTGGCCAGCGCTGCCAGCGCACCGATGAGCAGGTTGCGTCCCTGGGTACGGCCCAGTTCGATGACCTTGGTCGGTTCAAGTTCGCGTTCGTCGAGCAAGCGCGCATATTCATTGGTCGACACCAGGCGCAGACGGGCAAACAGCGCCACCACGTTGATGGCAAACGCCACATAGAACGGATAACGCCAGCCCCAGTCGAGGAAATCGGCAGTACCAAGATTTTCCAGCAAAAAGGCAAACAGGCTGGCAGCGATCATGAAGCCGACCGGCGCGCCGAGCTGGCCCAATGCCGCATACCAGCCGCGCCGATTGGCTGGCGCGTTCAATGCCAGCAGCGATGGCAGGCCGTCCCACGATCCACCGAGGGCAATGCCCTGGCCGATGCGCAGCAACGCCAGCAGCATTACGGAAGCCATGCCGAGATGGGAGTATTCAGGCAAAAAGGCAATGCCGGCGGTTGAAATGCCGAGCAGGAAAAGTGCCATCGTCAGCTTGGTTCCGCGACCATAGCGCTGCTGAATGGCCATGAAGGCGACAGTGCCGAATGGCCTGGCGATGAAGGCAAACGAAAAGATCACGAACGCCAGCAGCGTGCCTTCGAGCTTGGAGACATTGGGGAAAAAAACCTGCGGAAAGACCAGCACCGACGCAATGGCATAGACGAAGAAATCGAAGTACTCGGAAGCGCGCCCGATGACCACCCCGACGGCGATTTCGCTGGGCGCAATCTCGTGGTTGCTGGAGTGGGTGCCGAAGCCTTCGTTTTCGCCCGCTGCGCCGGAAGCAGGGCGGCCGGCGGGCAAGCCTGCTGCGTTGGAAGTGAGGGTTGTGCTGGACATATGTTCGTCTCTGTTGGATTACAATTCGACAGGCACTGGGTGCCCGCCACTGATTCTTGATGCTTGCGCGGCGCCTGCATGACCGCAACAGCGCCGCATGGTGCATTTACGCCAGGACCCATGCAGGGGCTGCCGCAAAAGGCAGCCTGCGGTGTTGGCCGGGAAATGACATTACCTGCGCGACATTGCCTGCGCCCCTGTGTCATGCCGCGTTCCATGTCCGTAGCTTACCGGACCGGGGGCGGCTAACGCCATGTTTTTCTTGCATGGTCCTCGACACACATCAATGCCGGCCCGCCGCGATGCGGCTTTTCCAGTTCCAGATCGCCGCCTACTGGCGGTAGTGACAGGGGTGGGACAAAACGTCCAATCGCCAAGGGCCGCCAACCAGTGTAGATTACCATCTTTTATGTTCCCACTGGACTTTCCTGCATGGATACCTTCAAAGCGCGCCGCGGATTTCGATCCGGCCTGGTTCTCGGTCCCGGCCTGTTAAGCGCCACCTTGCTCGCAGGCTGCGACATGGTGGTGATGAACCCGTCCGGCGACATCGCCTCCCAGCAAGCCCGGCTGGTCGTGGTTTCGACCTTGCTGATGCTGATCATCAT
>JBPBPY010000313.1:0-8255 GCA_050954505.1 Janthinobacterium lividum | reverse complement strand
AAAAATTTTATACCGTTCCACTACAACAATAATCTTGTAATCGACGATACCGCGCCCTTCGTGATGTGGAGATACTTCAGTCAGGGAGTCATTCATTCACCTGATCATCGGAGCGCATCATGGCACAGCAGAACAATGAAATGCGGCACAAGGGCATCTGGTTTTCCATGGTGGTGCGTGGCAGCGAATATGTGGCATTCGTCTCCGGCGACGTGCTCTCCACCCACTTCAACGCCGGACCGACAGCGGCCGCACAACTGGCAAGCTACCGTGAAAACCAGGCCCGCATCAATGCAGTGGCAGAGGCCAAGTTTCTCTCGGGCGCAGAACGTCCGATCAAGCTTGGCACGCGTGATTTCATCTCGCATGAAATCGATTGTTCGGGATTGCTCGGCATGCACGGCATGGCCTTTGCCGATACGGCCGGCGTGCTTGCCGCCGCCGAGCTGCCTTCGGCGCAGATCAATTTGCGCCGCTATCAATAAGCAATGGTGGTTTGCATTGAATTAAGTGTGATTTAAGCTGTGCAAGCACTTTAGATGGCGTGGAAATTGTGGTAAGTTGACGCTTCCATATTTCCATTTCATTTTCAATGCCAATGACATCATCGATCAGGTTCGCCTCCCGCTTTTTGCGCCAGCTCGGCATGGTTACCAGCAGCGCCGGATTGCTGGTCATGCTGGCTGCCGCCCCCGTCAATGCCGCACCAATGAGCACGGACGAAGCCGATGTCACCAAGCTGGTCGCCAGCGGCAAGTTGCCAGAGGCAATGGCGAAGGTCGACGCCGCATTGGCCAAGAAACCCGATGATGCACGCATGCGTTTTTCCAAGGGCATGATCCTGGCACGCCAGAACAAGCCGGTCGAAGCGATCGCCGTGCTCATGAAGCTGACCGAGGATTATCCTGACCTGCCGGAGCCGTACAACAATCTCGCCGTGCTGTATGCAGCACGCGCCCAGTACGACAAGGCACGCGTGGCACTCGACCGCGCCATCCAGCTCAATCCCGGCTATGTGACCGCTTATGAAAACCTTGGCGATGTGTATGCCGAACTGGCGATCCAGTCGTATGAAAAAGTCGCCAAGCTCGACGGTGGCAGCAAGAGCGCGCTGAACAAGCTGGCCATGGCGCGCAGCGTCACCGGCAGCGTCGTCCCTCAACCTGCCGTGGCCAGTGCATCACGCGCTGCGCCGGCAGCCGAAACGCCGCGCGCCGCCGCCGTGACCGCGGCGCCAGCCACTGCGCCGGCCACTGCGTCGGCCAGCGATACTGCCCGGGCTCGTCCAGCGGCCCCTGCTGCATCGGCACCGGCCGCCGCCAGCACGGCATCGGCAGGCAGCAATGCCGACAATACCGCCGTCATGTCGGCCGTGGCCGGCTGGGCGCGCGCGTGGAGCGATCGCGATGTCAAGTCCTACCTTGGTTTCTACAGCGATGATTTTGAAACGCCCAACAGCCAGACGCGTGACGCCTGGGCCGCTGGCCGCACTGCCCGCATCAGCGACAAGAAACACATTGAAGTCAAGATCGAGCAACCGCAGGTTGAAATCAATGGCGATATTGCCACGGTCAAGTTTCGCCAGGTATTCATCTCCGACAAACTGCGTGAACGTGGTCCGAAGACACTTACCCTGGTCAAGCGCGGCGGCGGCTGGATGATCAAGCAGGAACGCACCAGCAGCTGATGGGTATTCAATACCGCACGAAACCGCACTACCAATGACAAACGCCGGTGATCGGAGCCTTTCGATCACCGGCGTTGTTGTTTCTGCCTTCCAAACGTCACTGCCATGTCTGCTTGCCTGTGGACCTGCGCAGTTGCAAAGCTGAATCTTGCCAGCGGCGTGCTTGTTCCTGCCTTCGCGACGTCACTGCCCTATCTGCTTGCCCGTCGACCTGCGCACCTGCACACCTGCGCGATCAGATCGTCCTGATCTGCTCCCAATCGGTCAAGCCCTGGAAAATCTTGTTGATGCCGTCCTGCCGCAGTGTCTGCATGCCTTCGGAAACAGCCACCCGCACGATGTCATGGACGGTGCCATGCGAATGGATGATCTTCTTGACCGCCGGTGAGTTCATCAACAGTTCATGGATGCCGACGCGCCCCTTGTAGCCGCCATTGCACTCCTCGCAGCCCTTGGTGCGAAACAGCGTGTATTGCCCATCCTGGTTGCCATGGGTGCGCTTCCATGTCGCCTCCACTGCTCCCGCCTGCAGATCGGTATCGTGGCAGTATTCGTAGGACAGCTTCTTGATCTCTTCCTCGTCGGGGGTATAGGCTTCCTTGCATGCCGAGCAGAGTCGGCGCGCGAGCCGCTGGCCGCAGACGCCGCGCAAGGCATCGGCGAAATTGAAGGGATCGAGTCCGAGGTCGAGCAGACGCACCACGCTTTCCGCCGCGCTGTTGGTATGCATGGTGGAAAACACCAGATGTCCCGTCAGCGATGCTTCGATGACAGTGCGGGCAGTCTCCGGATCGCGCGTTTCTCCGACCATGATGACGTCGGGGTCGGCGCGCAGGAAACTGCGCAGCACTGCGGCAAAAGTCCAGTCGATCTTCGACTGGGTCTGCACCTGGCGCAAGCCATCCTGGGTGATTTCGATCGGGTCTTCCACCGTCCAGATCTTGCGGTCCGGCGTATTGATGAAATTGAGCACCGAATGCAGCGTGGTGGTCTTGCCGGACCCGGTCGGGCCGCAAACAAACATCAGTCCGTGCGGCGACTCGGCGATTTTCTTGATGCCCTCCAGCGCATAGGTCGACAAGCCCAGGCTGTCGATCGAAATTGCCTTCGGTGCGGCGAGGATACGCATGACCACGTCTTCGAGACCGTCGGTCGTGGGCATGGTCAGCACGCGCAGCTCGATCTTCGCCGGGCCGAACTGGGCGAAATCCATTTTGCCGTCCTGCGCACGGCGGCGCTCTGAAATATCCAGCCGGCTCATGATCTTCAGCCGCGAAACCAGCGCCGTACGGAAGTTGGCTGGAATATCGGAATAATGCTGCATGACCCCATCGCGGCGAAAGCGCACCCGCGTGGGGGCCTTGCCCTTCATGCATTCGATATGGATGTCCGATGCCCCCTCTTCGAACGCATCGAGAATGATCTTGTTGACCAGCCGAACCAGCGTGTTGTCGGACTCGGTAATGTCTTCATTGGCGGGATTACCGGCCAGCGTGGGCGCTTCATGGCCGGCGCCGAGCTCGTCCATCAGCGATTCCATGCTTTCGGAACGCCCGGTGCCGCCGCCACCATAATTGCGCTTGATGGCCATGGCGATGTCTTCCACCGAAGCCATGACCGGATCGATTTTCAGCTTGGTGAAGAATGCCAGCGCCTGCAGCGGCTCGAAGTCGAGCGGATTTTCCATCGCAACCACCAGGCGCGATTCGGTGCGGTACAAGGGCATGACATTGTATTGGCGCACCAGGTCGGCCGGCATGGTCTTGACCAGGTTGGGATCGAATTCGAACTTGCGCAAGGCCACCAGCGGAATGCCGAGTTTTTGCGCCAGCACACGGCGAATGGTTTCCCGTTTGATGACATCCATGGTGACAAGGATTTCTCCCAGATGCATCTTGCGGTCACGCGATTGCAGTTCCAGCGCGTCGTTGAGCTGCTTTTCGGTGATCAGGTTTTCCTGCCGCAGCGCTTCACCAAGGCGAATATGCGGCATTTCCTTCTGATTCTGCAGCGCAGTCTCGATCTGCGCCTGGGTGACGATCTGCTGCTTCTGCAGATAGTCACCCAATTTTTTGGTGCGCAACCCTTCCTGCGCTTTCAAGCCTTGATCGACCGAGTCCTGGGTCGCCAGTTTTTCTTCCACCAGCATTTCACCAAGCTGACTGCCGATCTGGAAACTCTTGATCGTATCGGCTGGAATGAACCAGCGCATTGCCACCGCCGTATTGTCCGACACCAGGAACAGGAACAAGCCGCACTTTTGCTGCACGAAACCGACAGTTTCAGAAATCAGGCTGTCGCCGTCCTTGAACTGCACCACGCATTTCTGCTTGCTCGACATCTTGCTGGGCACGGCATCCGCAGGACGCCCTGCCACGGCCAGGCGGCGCAAGCCGATCGGTTCGAGCAGGCGCAGACTCTTGAACCGTGAAAATGGAATGATGGCCGGCGTCTCGGCGCGGTCAGACCTGAAAACCAGTTGCATGAGCTCCGGGTCCAGCTTTTGCAGGAAGCCCGACTCGCGCCGCCCATCCCCCATGACGATCAGACTTTTTCCCGCATTCGCCCTTGGCGCACCCGGCTTGGGCACCAGTTCGAAGTGTGGCGGCAGCGGCCAATCAAAGTCAAATTCCATTACATTTCCTGTGTCGCGGCCGATTGCGCCAGGTGAATTCCAGGCGCCGGCCATGATGATGAATTTCCTCTGCTTACTTTACCCTAAATCATCATTTCTATACATAAACCATGCCTTTGCGGCAACAAACTAGTAGTGAACTTGTTGCGTCATTATTCATGGACGCAACACTGTAGATTTGAAGTAAGCCAATGTAATAGCATCAGGGACTTGCCCTGACTCAGCCTATAATGGAACAGCATGGCAAATGGACGGATTAAATGTGGCAACGTACGGACCCTGCGCCACCATTGAGCTAAGCTTTGGCCGAAACTGCGTGCCTTGCACGCTGCCGTCGGCAACACCGACACAATTCCTCATCGTTACTGGAGTCACCATGAAATCTTCCGTACTGGCCGCCACCACTGTCCTCGCCCTGAGTGTGCTGGCTGGCTGCGCAAGCACCGGCTATCCGAATGCAGACAACGGCTATGGTCAGCCACAGCCATATCCACAACCTTACAGTCAGCCTTACAACCAGCCGGGCAATCAACCGTATGGTCAACCCTACAGTCAACCCTATCCGCAGCAGCAAAGCCAGGGAAATTATTCCAGCTTCGGCGTGGTCGAGTCGATCCAGCAGGTCAATACGGGCGGTTCGGGTGTAGGGGCTGGCGCAGTCATCGGCGGCATTGTCGGCGGCCTGCTGGGCAACCAGGTTGGCGGCGGCGGTGGCCGCACTGCAGCCACGGCGGCCGGCGTGGTCGGCGGTGCCCTGGTGGGAAATCAGGTCCAGCAGCGCAACCGCGAACAATCGGTGGCCTACCAGATCCAGGTGCGGCTCGATAATGGCAGTTACCAAACCATTACCCAGGACAGCGTCGCTGATCTGAATGTCGGCAGCCGCGTGCGCGTTGAAAACGGCCGTGCTTTCCGCTATTGAAGCCTGCTCCCGCCACGCAGCGAGCGTAGTGGATGCATCATGCCGTGGTCCAGGTGACTGCCCTGGACCACTGTCCGGCCTGGAGGCGCGTGGTCTCTAGCCTTCGCCCAGGTAGGCTTCCCGCACGCGCGGATCGTCCAGCAACTGCGCCGCCTCGCCCGTGATGGTGATGAGGCCGGAGTCCATCACATAGCCACGGTTGGCTGCCTGCAGGGCCAGCTTGGCATTCTGTTCCACCAGCAGCACTGTCACCCCGAGCGCCGAGACATCGCGCACCACTTCGAAGATCTTTTCCACCATGATCGGCGCCAGGCCCATCGATGGCTCGTCGAGCAGCAGCAGGGCTGGATTGCTCATCAGCGCGCGCGCCATGGCCAGCATCTGCTGCTCACCGCCTGACAAGGTGCCGGCCATCTGGCTGGCGCGCTCGCGCAGGCGCGGAAAAATGGCGAACCATTTTTCCACATCGGCAGCAATGCCCGCCTTGTCGCTGCGGGTGTAGGCGCCCATCATCAGGTTTTCCTGGATCGACATGCGGGTAAAGACGCCGCGTCCTTCCGGCACCATGGCCAGCTTCTGGCGCACCAGGTCGAACGAATTGAGACCCTTGATCGGCGTGCCGGCGTATTCGATATGCCCCTCCACCGGGCAAGCCGGCAGCGTGCCGGTAATTGCCTTGAGCACGGTGGTCTTGCCGGCGCCATTGGCACCGATGAGCGTGATCAACTCGCCCTTGTTGACATCGAGATCGATGCCTTTGACGGCCTGGATGCCGCCGTAGGCGATCTGCAGGCCGCGAATACTCAACAAATTACCAGCGATAGTTCCAGCGTTTTGACTCATCAGTTTGCCGCTCCGAGATAGGCTTTGATCACTTCGGGATTTTTTTGTATCGACGCCGGTGTGCCTTCGGCAATCGGCCGGCCGTAGTCGAGCACCGTCATGCGGTCACACAGGCCCATCATCAGTTTGACGTCATGTTCGATCAGCAAAATGGTGGCGCCGGAACTGCGGATTTTCACCAGCAATTCGCGCAGGCCGAGCTTTTCAGTGGCGTTCATGCCGGCTGCCGGCTCGTCAAGCGCCAGCAGCTGCGGGGCGGTTGCCAGGGCACGAGCAATCTCCAGGCGGCGCTGATCGCCGTAGGAAAGGTGGCGCGCAGTGCGCATGGCAAAGCGGCCGATGCCGACGAAATCGAGCAGCTCGAGGGCGCGCGCGCGGATCTGCGCTTCTTCCTCGCGTGCGGCGCGGTTGCGAAACACTGCGCCGAACACGCCCTGGGTGGTGCGCACATGGCGCCCGACCATGACATTTTCGAGCGCTGTCATTTCACCGAACAGGCGGATGTTCTGGAACGTGCGGGCAATGCCGGCACGCGCCACTTCATGGGGCGCGGAAGGTGAATAGGGCTTGCCGGCCAGCTCGAAGGTGCCGCTGTCGGGCTGGTACAAACCGGTAATGACGTTGAAGAAGGTCGTCTTGCCGGCGCCGTTGGGGCCGATCAAGCCGTAGATCTGGCCTTTTTCAATGATGATGCCGACATCGTTGAGTGCCTTGAGGCCGCCGAACTGCTTGGACACGCCGGCGATGCGCAGGATGGCCGGTGCCGCTTGCAACGGCGCCGCCGTCATGGCGTCGGTGGTCCCGGAAACGATAGTGGATGACATGTTTTCTCCTTACGCGGCAACGACGCCGGTTGCCTTGCCAGGTTGATCGATGTCGGCGTCAGGGCGGTCTTCGTGCTTTGGCGACGGCCACAAGCCTGCAGGACGGGTCAGCATGATGATGACCATTGCCAAACCGTACAGCAGCTGGCGCAGCACCTCGGCTTCGATGAGGATCTTGCCGAACACGGCCAACTGCAGGGGCTCGACCGTGTGGCGCAGGATTTCCGGCAAGCCTGCCAGGATGATGCCGCCGACAATCACGCCGGGGATGTGGCCCATGCCGCCGAGAACCACCATTGCCAGCACCGCGATCGATTCGGTCAGCGAGAACGACTCGGGCGAAACGAAGCCCTGGAAGGAAGCGAACATCGACCCTGCCACGCCGCCGAACGAGGCGCCCATGGCAAACGCCAGCAGCTTCATGTTGCGGGTATTGATGCCCATCGCCTTGGCAGCGATCTCGTCCTCGCGGATTGCCACCCAGGCACGTCCCAGGCGGGAATGCTGCAGACGGATCGAGACAAAGATGATCAGCACGCACAGCAGCAGGAACATGAAGTAGTAGGCGTTCACCGATGGCATGGAAAAGCCGGCAACCTTGACGGTTGCCATCGAACCAGCTTCGCCACCGAGCGAGACGCCGAAGATGCGAATCGGATCGATCATGTTGATGCCTTGCGGTCCATTGGTGAAATTCACCGGCGCATTGAGGTTGTTCATGAAGATGCGGATGATCTCGCCAAAGCCCAGCGTGACGATGGCCAGGTAGTCGCCGCGCAGTTTGAGCGTTGGTGCGCCGAGCAGTGCACCGAGCAGGCCGGCAAACGCCGCCGACAGCGGCACGATGACCCAGATCGACAGGTGAATGCCGTTCTGCGCAATCTCGGGGCCAAAGAAGGAAATCAGCGCCGCGCCCACGGGTGGGTACTGGTTGACGAAGGATTCCAGCAAGGCGGCAAACTGCGGCGACGACAACAGGCCGGTCAGATACGCGCCTAGCGCATAGAAGGCAATGTAGCCAAGATCGAGCAGGCCGGCAAAACCGACCACGATGTTCAGGCCCAGCGCCAGCATGATGTAGAGCAGCGCGATATCCATGATGCGTACCCATGAGTTGCCGTAGTTGGCGGCAAAAAATGGAAACGCGACGAGAAGAATGCCCAATGCTGCATAACCGATCAAGGTCTTGGAGCGGCGATTGTTATGGGAGAGGCTGTTCACGAAATCTCCTTTATGCGCGGTCAGCGACGCGTTCGCCCATGATGCCGGAAGGCCTCAGGGTGAGTACCGCGATCAATACGATGAATGCAAAAATGTCCTGGTAATTACTGCCCAGCAGCCCAC
>JBPBPY010000172.1:0-8307 GCA_050954505.1 Janthinobacterium lividum | reverse complement strand
GAGGAAGCCACCATCATCGTCGGCCAGAACGTGCCTTTTGTCACCGGCCAGTACCAGACCCAGGGCACCAGCGCCGCAGTCAATCCGTTCCAGACCATCGAGCGCAAGGACATCGGCTTGTCGCTGCGCGTACGTCCGCAGATTTCCGAGGGCGGCACCGTCAAGATGGCGATCTACCAGGAAACCTCCAGCATTGCGCCCACCGGTTCGGCCAAGGACCTGGTCACCAACAAGCGCTCGATCCAGACCAATGTGCTGGTCGACGATGGCGAGATGATCGTCCTTGGCGGCCTGATCGAAGACAGCGGCCGCGACGCCATGGAACAAGTCCCCGGGCTGGGCAACCTGCCGGTGGTGGGCAACCTGTTCAAGTACCGCACGCGCAATCGCAACAAGACCAACCTGATGGTGTTCTTGCGCCCGACCGTGGTACGCACCGCAGCGCAAAGCATCAATGTGACCGGCGACCGGTATGACTTCATCCGCAACCAGCAGATGCTCGCACCCCAGCAGCCACTGCCGCTGGAGCGCCCGGACAGCGCACCGCTGATGCCGGTGATCGACAACGGCCGTCCGGTAGGCGGCGGCATGCTCAGCGTGTCACCGGAAACCCGGGTGCTGCAGTCGGGCGCGCCGGCTGGTACAGCGCAGCCGGGTGCGGCAGGCAACGGGCAACAACCCGGCGCCTTGCTCAATTTGGGGCAACCCGGTACGCCGTCGGGTGCGCCAGCGAGCACCCCGGCAAGCACGCCGCAGATGATGCCGCCGGCATCCTCGCCGCTGAACCTGCCGAATGTGTTGCCCAGCCTGCCAGCGGCAGGCCCGGCAGCGACCAACTGACACCGAGCGCGGAGAACACCATGGAAATCCGACTGCTGCCCTATGCCTTTGCGCGCAACCATGCGCTGCTGGCGCACCGCGATGGCGGCAGCCAGGCGGTGGAAGTGTGGGTCTCGTCTGCCACCACACCGCAGGCCATTGCCGAAGTCGGGCGCCGCTTTGGCCGCGTGCGCTTGAAAACCATGGCCCATGACCAGCTCGAAGCGGCGATTGCGCGCGCCTACGCCGGCTCCGGCGGCGATGCGGCGCAGGTGATCGACGAATATGAATCCGATCTCGACCTCAACAAGCTGATGATGGACATGCCGGCGGTCGAAGACCTGCTTGAATCCGCCGATGACGCACCGGTGATCCGCATGATCAATGCGCTGCTGACGCAATCGCTCAGGGAAGGCGCCTCCGACATCCATATCGAGCCCTTCGAACAGGTCTCGGTGGTGCGCTTTCGCATCGATGGCACGCTGCGCGATGTGGTGCGGCCAAAGAAGGCCATCCATGCCGCCCTGATCTCGCGCATCAAGATCATGTCGCAGCTCGACATTGCCGAAAAACGCTTGCCGCAGGACGGCCGCATCACCCTGCGCGTGGGCGGCAAGCCGGTCGATGTGCGCGTCTCGACTTTGCCAACCGGCCATGGCGAGCGTGCCGTGCTGCGCCTGCTCGACAAGGAAGCCGGGCGGCTCGACCTGCAGCACCTGGGCATGAGTGCCGAGACACTGCCGCGCTTCGACCGCCTCATCGCCCAGCCGCACGGCATCGTGCTGGTGACCGGACCCACCGGCTCGGGCAAGACCACGACACTGTATGCAGCGCTCTCGCGCCTCAATGCCAGCACCACCAACATCCTGACGGTGGAAGACCCGATCGAATACGAACTGGCCGGCGTCGGCCAGACCCAGGTCAATGCCCGGATCGACATGACGTTTTCAAAAGCGTTGCGCGCCATCCTGCGCCAGGATCCCGACGTCATCATGATCGGCGAAATCCGCGACCTGGAAACGGCGCAGATTGCCGTGCAGGCGTCACTGACCGGCCATCTGGTGCTGGCCACCCTGCATACCAACGATTCGGCCGCGGCAGTCACGCGCCTGCTCGACATGGGCATCGAACCTTTCCTGCTGTCGTCGTCGCTGCTGGGCGTGGTGGCGCAGCGCCTGGTACGCAAGCTGTGCAGCCATTGCAAGGCGCCAGAGGACACAGCGGCTGCTGACCTGGTGACCGGCCTGGAGGGACCTGGTACTGTGAAGGCTGCCAACGCTGCAGTCAGTGAAAATGGCTTCGGTGCCGGCGTGGACGCCGGTGTGCCCAATACGGCGGCTGCACTGCAATCCCCATCCGGACCGCCCCTCTACTGGCGTGCCGTCGGCTGCGAACATTGCGGTTACACCGGCTACCAGGGCCGCGTCGGCGTGTATGAGTTGCTGGAGACCACGGCGCAGATCCGCGAACAGATCCATCATCGCGCCTCGGAAGCCGAGGTGCGGGCGGTGGCGCAGCAGGACGGCATGCAGACCATGCGCGAAGACGGCCAGCGCTGGCTGGCTGCAGGCGTGACCACGCGTGCAGAACTGCTGCGCGTGACCAAGGACTGACGACATGGCAGCGAGCGCGCGCAATTTTTTGTCAACCGCAGTTTCCACCGTGGCGGAGTAATACGTGCCGGCATTTCGTTATGACGCAGTCGATGCAGCCGGTGCCACGCGCAAGGGCGTGGTCAGTGCCGACAGTGCCCGCGCTGCGCGCGCCGACCTGCGCACCCAGGGCCTGGTGCCGATCACGGTCGAGGCCATTGCCGCCCAGCTCGATGACCTGGACCAGGCCAGAAAACGCGGCTTTGGCGACCGCCTGTCGACCAATGAGCTGTCGTTGTTTACACGCCAGCTGGCCAGCCTGCTGGAAGCCAGCCTGCCGCTTGAGCAGGCTTTTTCCGCCCTGCTGGAGCAGGCCGAGCGGCCGTATGTGCGCGACCTGGTGGCGTCGATCCGTTCCGAAATCATGAGCGGCTCTTCCCTCTCGGATGCCTTGTCGCAGCATCCGCGCGACTTTGCCGACATCTACCGCGCCCTGGTGGCGTCGGGTGAGCAGATCGGCCAGCTGGCACGCGTACTCTCGCGCCTGGCTGACTACATTGAACGCCGCAATGCGCTGGTGCAGAAAGTCAAGCTGGCGTTTACCTACCCGGCCATCGTCACCGTGGTGGCGTTCGCCATCGTGATCTTCCTGCTGACGTATGTCGTGCCGCAAATCGTGGCGGTGTTTGCCAACACCAAGCAAAAACTGCCGTTCCTGACTATCGTCATGCTGGCAATTTCCGATTTCGTGCGCAGCTATGGCTGGATGGTTGCGCTGGCGCTGATTGCCGCCTGGGTGGCCTGGCGTGCTGCATTGAAAGACCCTGCCACGCGGATGCGCTATCACCGCTGGCTGCTGGTGGCGCCCCTGTTCGGCAAGTTTGAGCGCAGCTTGAACACCTCGCGCTTTGCCAGCACGCTGGCCATTACCACCGGCTCGGGCGTGCCGATACTGCGCGCCCTGCAGACCAGCCGCGACACGCTCTCCAACATGGCCATGCGCGCGCAGGTGGAGGAAGCCGCCAACAGCGTACGCGAAGGCGTCGGCCTGGCACGTGCCTTGGCAGGACACAAGTATTTCCCACCCATGCTCATTCACATGATCCGCGCCGGCGAAGCCACCGGCGAATTGCCGGCCATGCTGGAACGCGCCGCCAGCGCCCAGGAACAGGATCTCGAGCGCCGCGCCTTGACCATGGCCGGACTGCTGGAACCGGCGCTGATCCTGGCCATGGGTGTGGTGGTATTGTTGATCGTGCTGGCAGTGCTGATGCCGATCATTGAAATCAACCAGCTGGTGCGCTGATGATGCCGCCATGCTGCAGGGTAGCGAGCGTTCCACGGCCACCTGCGCTGGCGCAGCCGTGCGGCCGGCAAGGCCTTGCCGGCCACATCGAAAGGACATTCTCATGAAACGTTTGCCGCAGGTCGCCGGGTTTGTCCTGTTCTTGCTGTTATGCGCATCGGTGGCTTATTGGGCCATGCAATGGTTCAAGCCGCCGGTGCGTCCCGTGGCGGCGGCACCGGCGCCGCCGGCATATGTGCCCGACCTGGCGGCGGCCTCCAGCCTGTTCGGCGGACGCATGACACTGGTGGTTGCCAGCAACTACCAGCTCAAGGGCGTGGTCGTGGCTGGCCGCGCGGCCGACAGTGTTGCGATCATCGCCACCGACGGCAAGCCGGCGCAGGCAGTGGCCATCGACCGTGAGCTCAGCCAGGGCGTGCGCGTGAAGCAGGTGTTTCGCCAGTATGTGATGATCGACGAAGGCGGCGTGGCCAAGCGGCTGGAATTGCCGACCGATGTGCGCGGCCGTGGCGCAGCCGACCTGGCGACACGCGCACCGCTGCCGCTGCGCGCAGTGCCGCCGACGCAGGCGCTGACCATCCAGCCGCAAGGCGCCAATGCGCCGCAAATGCTGGCGCCGGCAATGCCGGCAGCCGTGGCCGGCGCCGATGGACAACGCCCCATGATGCCGCCGTCGATGTATGGCCAGCCGGGCAGCAACCCGAACGCCCAGCAGGCACCGTCGCAATAGATGCGCTGGCGCGCCTGGTGCACACGGCGTGCCCGGCCGCCCTACAGGATGTAGCGCGACAGGTCTTCGTTGACCGCCAGTTCGCCGAGCTTGCCACTGACATAGGCGTCATCGATCACCAGCACGGTGCCGCCGGTTTCATGGGCGGAAAACGAAACTTCTTCAAGCAGCTTTTCCATTACCGTGTACAGCCGCCGCGCACCGATGTTCTCGGTTTTTTCATTCACGGAAAAAGCGATCTCGGCCAGCTTGCGGATGCCTGCCGGCGCAAATTCGATTCTTACTCCCTCGGTTGCCAGCAGCGCTTCGTATTGCACGGTCAGACAGGCGTCGGTGCCGGTCAGGATGGTTTCGAAATCGGCAATCGACAACGAATCGAGTTCGACGCGAATCGGAAAACGCCCCTGCAGTTCGGGAATCAGGTCCGACGGCTTGGCAAGATGAAAGGCGCCCGATGCAATGAACAGGATATGGTCGGTCTTCACCATGCCATATTTGGTATTGACGGTGGTGCCTTCCACCAGCGGCAGCAGGTCGCGCTGCACACCGGCGCGCGAGACTTCGGCACCGCCGGCTTCCGAACGCGAAGCGATCTTGTCGATTTCATCGAGAAACACGATGCCGTTCTGTTCCACATTGGCGATGGTTTTCTGCTTCAGTTCTTCTTCATTGACCAGCTTGGCCGCTTCCTCTTCCACCAGCAGTTTCAGCGCCTCGCGGATCTTCAGCTTGCGCGGCTTCTTGCGGTTGTTGCCCATGCCCGAAAACATGGTCTTGATCTGCTCGGTCATTTCTTCCATGCCGGGCGGTGCCATGATCTCCATCTGCGCCGCAGGCTCGGCCACGTCGATCTCGATCTCGCGGTCGTCCAG
Organism: Janthinobacterium lividum; assembly: GCA_050954505.1. Classification (GTDB taxonomy): domain Bacteria; phylum Pseudomonadota; class Gammaproteobacteria; order Burkholderiales; family Burkholderiaceae_D; genus JAQGMO01. The sequence continues at coordinate 2,988 of JBPBPY010000172.1, read as the reverse complement.
CGATCCTTCACGCAGGCGTTTGCGAAATGTCTGGCGCGCGGTGTTGCCGCTGTCGCTGTCAGCCTGCGCCGTGCTGCTGGTGTTGAAACCGAAGTCGCGTGCCGGCGGCACCAGGATATCGATGACGCGGTCTTCCGCAGCGTCTTCCGCGCGTGCGCGTACCTTGGCCATTTCCTGCTCGCGGGTCTGCTTGATGCCGATGTCGATCAAGTCACGGATGATGGTATCGACGTCGCGGCCAACGTAACCGACCTCGGTGAATTTGGTCGCTTCGATCTTGATGAAGGGCGCACCGGCAAGCCTGGCCAGGCGCCGGGCGATTTCGGTCTTGCCCACGCCCGTAGGGCCGATCATGAGGATGTTCTTGGGCGTGATTTCATGGCGCAGCGGCTCGGCCACCTGCTGGCGGCGCCAGCGGTTGCGCAGGGCAATGGCAACGGCGCGCTTGGCGCGGGTCTGGCCGACCACATGCTTGTCGAGTTCGGAAACGATTTCCTGTGGAGTCATGTTCATGATGGCGTCGGTTCCCGTTATTCCAGTGTTTCAATGATGTGCGACATATTGGTATAGATGCAGAGTTCGGCCGCGATCGTCAGCGACTTGGCGACCACTTCGGCCGGCGCCAGGTCGGTATTTTCCTGCAGGGCCTTGGCTGCCGATTGCGCATAGGTGCCGCCCGAGCCGATGGCCGCAATGCCATCTTCGGGTTCCAGCACATCGCCGTTGCCGGTTATGACCAGGGTGACTTCGCGGTCGGCCACCAGCAGCATGGCTTCGAGGCGGCGCAGGACGCGGTCGGTGCGCCAATCCTTGGCCAGTTCGACCGATGCGCGCATCAGGTTGCCCTGATGTTTTTCCAGCTTGCCCTCGAAGCGGTCGAGCAGCGTGAAGGCATCGGCCGTGCCGCCGGCAAAGCCGACCAGCACCTTGCCCTGGTACAGCTTGCGCACCTTGCGGGCACTGCCCTTCATGACGATATTGCCCAGCGTGACCTGGCCATCGCCACCGAGGGCTACCTGGTTGCCGCGCCGCACCGAGAGAATGGTGGTTCCGTGAAATTGTTCCATGACTACCTTGGATAAAAAGGGGAAATCGAATGCCGGCAGGACCCGTTTGCATGCAGGGGTACCAATGCACGATGCGGTGCTTGCCCAGCCAACGCTGCGACCGCAAGGCGGCAGGAATTGTCCGGCAAGCTGTGCAGGCTGTTTGAAAAAGGTGGGGATGACTGTGGCGAATACAAGCGTGCTGTGCCGCTGCGCCGCTGCGCCGCGTTTCTGCCGCGCCGGCTGTCAGACCTTGTGCGTGGTCACCCGTGCCACATCATCGATGCCGATGACGGTAAACAAGGCGGCCACCAGATGGTTGACCTGTTCGAAACGCACCGCTTTGCCGCTCGCAGCCAGCGGCGCCAGGAAGCTCAGCAATTGGCTGGCGGAAGAAAAATCGATGCGTTTGAGGGCGGCGCCATCGATGATGGCCGGATTGTTGGCTTCGATGAACAAGCCCAGGGCGGCAAACAACTGATCGGTGCGGCCTTCAATCACTGCCGGCAAGCTGAAATGGTCACTGCGTTCGGTTGCCGCTTCGGTGCCGCCACCCTCGTCGCGGGTGGCGGTCACGGACGCTTTCGGCGGCACAAAGGTAGGGGGCGAAACTTCAAAGGTGATGCAGTAATCGATGGCGATTTCTTCGAAATCCTGTTCGCGGTTCAATGCCCGCGTCAGTTCGAGCAGCAGCAGCCAGGGTGCCTCGGTTTCATCGCGGCGGCCGGTTTCGATGATGGCGCGAATGCGCGCAGCCAGTTCCGGCGCACCGGCCAGGACCAGTTCATGGTCGGAAGCCTGCAGCTTTTTCAACAGGCGCAGCAGCAAACCGCAACCAACCGGATCCACCTCGGTCACGCGACCGAACTCCAGCCGCAAGACAGGGCTCGACTCGGAAATTTTCTGCGCGCGGGCGATCGCCTTCATGATGTTGCCATCGAGCTTGCCGGCAAATGGTACCGATGGCAGTGCCGAACGCACGCTGCCCGCTGCCGGTGCGCCTGCCGGCGGCGCCACCCAGGAAGGTGGCGACGTCTCGAACTTGCCGGCGTACTCGAGCGACAGTGTTTCGAATTGCTGCTGCTTGCCGGTGATCTGCAACAGGTCGAACAGCAGCCACCAGACTTCCCGCACATTGTCCTGGGCATCTTCTTCAATGGCCGAGCGCAGCATCTGCTCGACCACATCGGTTTGCTGGTCGGCAAACAGGATGGCAGCCTCTTCGATGACCTGCGCTGCATGCGAACTGAGGATTTCCATCGGAATGCTGCGGCCTTCGGCGCCCAGCAGGAAGTCCGTCGACATGCCGATGCCCGGCAGCGTTGCCTCGAAGATCTGGCCGCTGTCGACCATCTTGCCCGGCTGCCCTGCGGCTGCAGGGTGCGGCGGCGCCGTCACACTCTGCAGCGCTGGCCTGGCGCGGTTTGCGGGGCCGGACTTGCGGGCTGACGATGGCACGAATTCGGATGACATTTCCGATTCGATGGCATCGATTTTTTTTGCAGTGGCGGTTGCGCGGGCGGCATTGCGCTCGACGTGGGCCGAGTCGTCGGACGATGGCAATGCCTGACGCGAAGGTACGGTGATCGCAGGTGCGCTATCCGCATCATTCGTCTTCAGCTTTTTTTTCTTTCCAAAGAATCCGAATATCCCCACGGTAATCCTGTTGTCAAGAGTCCATCATTGTCGCCCGGCAGGGTTTAGAAAATTATAGCGCTTATTTTATCGCGCAGCGGTTGTAAAAATGGTGGTGCCGTGCAGTGGGACAAGCCTGGCAACATCCTGCCACAAGCGTGGCAAAAACGCCCATGCCGCATTCGCGCTGCGGGTGCTGCCAGGGGCTTTGGCATGGCATGGGAGTCGTTCTCGCACAGCGGCGGGCCGGCGCTGCGTGCCAACGGCCCGGAAGGCGGCGGCTCAGAAACGCGTGCGCACGCCAACC
>JBPBPY010000143.1:0-8312 GCA_050954505.1 Janthinobacterium lividum | reverse complement strand
CACAAACAAAGCAACAACAGCGTGAACAAGACCTTCCCTGACGTTACTCACCTGAGCTTGCTGCAATGGTGCAGGCAGCCATGAGGGCTTCACACAATGAAACGCATTCGGGAAAAGACGGGCAGTTCGGCATCGCAGGCCTTCCCTGCCGAGGACTGGCCGCAGGACCGGCAGGACCGGCCGTACCTAGCCGAGCAAGTTGAAGGAAAAGCGCCCGTCGCCCGCAGCACGCAAGCCGCTTTGCAAGCTGGCCAGAACGACGCAGCGGCGGATATCCTCACGCCTGCCACGGTATTCTCAAGCCAGCGGCAAACAGCCAGCCTGCCAGCCTCGGTTGCGCCGTGCCAGCCCTCAATACCAACATCACGCCAGCCGATTCTGCGTCCAGTACCGCGCTGTGCAGACCAGCGTACGCCATCAGCGCTTCAGCAGGACGGCGTGCAAACGCTGCAGCCACCGCTGCTGAACAATGATGTGCTCGATGTCATTGCCAGCCATCTGCCGGCATCGGACCTGTGCTCCCTGGCCCAGGCCGGCAAGTCGACGCAATCCATGATGACCGGCAGGCTGCAGTTTGCCCGCCTGGAGCGATTGCTCAACGACGCGTACCGGGACAGGCCGCCGCGCTTTCTGTTCGATTCGGTCTCCTATCTGCCGCACATCGCAAGCCAGTCCCATTTGAATGCGCAGCAGCGGTTCAATCTCCTGGTTTTTCTGGTCGAACTCAAACTGCCGTTTGCCATCGAATTGAACCAGAGGCAGGGCGCCGGTCAGGTTTTCGATATGGTCTGGCAGCCGGTAAAAAACGACCTGGCAAACCTGGCCAGCGAAGCCGCCAAGGCTGTTCCCCCTGACGATGCGCACTTTTTCCTCAGTGTTTTGCAGCTGGTGCCAGCGCAATCAATACAGGGCGACCATTTTCTCAGCAAGACTTTCGATGCACTGACGCAGGCCACCCGCGTCGCCGTCATTGCCCATCTCACCTTGTCGAACCTGGCAGACCCGGTACAGGCACCAGAGCCACCGGCATTAAAACAGTGGGTCGATGACCTGTCGCGTGAAGATGAAAACTGGCAAACGAACTACAGCGACGCACTCCTGGCGGCGTTCACGCGATGGCCATTATCGACGCGCACACTTCCCGAAAACGAACGGTCCAAGATCAATACAGCATTGGAAAAAACCTGCTTCAGGCAGTTTGTCAATCAAACTTCGCGACAAACAACCTCATGACGGAGCAAGCAAGTTTTCCGTGGAGTTACTCATCCAAACCTCCGGCAGCACAATCGCCAATGCGCACGCTGTCGGTTTGCACGAACCTGCACGCGGCAATGGTCAGGAGAATCAAACTGGTTAGGAGAATCAATCCTGCAATAACAAAATGAACCAGCCGCTGACTCGCGTTACCTACGTGCTGGAACCGTCATGCACCGCTCGATTTGCTTTGGCCATGCGTGGCGGCTCATCAACGCACTCACGTTACCAAGGCTCTGGCAATGAAACGCAGCTCGGAGGTCATGCGCGCAAGCGGGCTGATCGATGATTATTCAACGGTGCAACGCCAGCAGGCGACAACTGCCGGAGTGATTGCCACTCCGGGCGTCCAGCAAGCGCCCTATCCTTCCAGCTTGCCTGCTGCACAATTGCCTGGCCCCGCGCCGCTGGTTTTCTCGGCAGTGCATCGACAGCAGCCGGTCGTCTTGCCGCACCGGTCACCAATGGACAGCTTGCCCACTGAACTCGTTGGCCTACCTGGCAGCGCGCCGGAAGCCGGCAATGGGCGACCTATGCCCGAGACGTCCTTCAAGCGTGTCGACGCCCGTGGCGGGTTGTCAGGCATTGCGGCGGATAAGACAGTAAAAATTAGGCTATCGGCATCGGCGGCATCGGCGGCATCGGCACCAGCATTGCCGGTTGTTGGTGGGGACGGCAACCATACGCCCCCCTATTGCCGTCTCGATCAACTTCCCGCAGAACTCATGCAGGAAATCTTTTGTCGGTTGCATGTGACCGAGTCCCGCACATTTGCGCTGGTGTCGCGCAAGCTCCAGGCTTCAAGCCAGCCTTGGCGCGATGCGTTATACCTGCTGGGAAAAATGGCAATCGATGGCGACCGCAGCGAACCTCGTTGGGCCGACATTTTGCCCTGGGCACTTGAGGCCTATCGGAATTTGCCAACGCTGTACGCAAAAAAGATCTGTGCGAGTTTCAGCCGCCGATTTTGCCTGCTGCTGATTACCCAGGATCCATTCGCCGGTGACCAAGGCCACGACAGGAGGTGGCGGGCACAGATCCTGCAAAGCGCAATCAATTATCTGCAAAGCCGTCAATTCCACGACAGCGCATTTTCAGTGCTGGTTTTTCTACAGGCCAGCTCGCTCTATCACGGTCTGGTGTCAATCGACCCGGTCCTGATTTTTCAGCTGCTTGGAGCAGACCAGCGTGCGCAGCTTGTTGCACAGCTTGACTGGAACAAGGCATCCAGCATGTATTACCGTTGGCGCGGACTCGCGTCCATCACCAGCGTCCTGAAGACAAACCTTGAACACGATCACCAATCAGCGCGCCGGTACGCCGATGCAATGGTGTCGTATATGCCTGATCCGGCGAGGTTTGCACCTGAAAAAATTACACCAGTCTTGCGCGCATTTTTTTGCTGGAGCAAAGACCGGCCGGATGAACTGCGTTTCAATCACCATTTTCTGCACGCTTATTTGCAAAAACTGCAGCAGCCCTTCACACCTGGGAACAGGCTGCACGAACAGGCTTCGAATTTTGCCGGCATCGTCGGTGCAGCGCATGCCTGCTGGCCCGCATTGCACCCTGGTGACGACGCCTGTCTGCGTTTTCAGGCATTGCTGTGCTGCCAGCTCAAGCTGGGCCATGGGGATAGCCACCCGGCCCTGTATGCGCGTGCGGTCGCGATGCTGATTTTTTCCAGCGAATATCCCGCCACACCAAAGCAGCAAGCGGTCCTGCTCGGCGAGGCCATGGTGGCGGCAATGGACGCCATCGAGGAATTCACGGCATGGGCCGGGCTTTGCCAGGCGTTACCGCAGCAGCAGCAATTCGAACTGCTCAACCAGTTGAACCCGTCAATGTTTGTACACCATGACGAAATCCTGCAAGCGCAACTGTTCAGCTTGTTGCTGCCATTGTATGAAAGCTTGCCGCAGCACCTGTTGGCGCTGCTGCGCCATCAGCTCGGCGACCTGGCCAACATCCCGGTGCCGGCATACGGCGGCGTGGATTGACGTACAGCGCAGGCTGGCGCCCGCGCCGTGATCCGTTTATAACAAATGAAGCAGTTGACGCTTGGGTTTACTTGGTTGCTTTGACCGGGACGCGTTGTGCACGATGACGCGCATCTGCAAACAGGAGCATGAAAAATGAAACGAAGCTGGGAAGTGATGCGCGCTGCGGGTCCAATCGATACCCATCAATGGGTTCGTGCAGACGCTATGCCGGGCGCAGCAGAAGCTGATGGCGCCGCTGGCCACCGGCGCGGCAGCAATGCCTGCTTTGCCCCTGAAAGGATGGCAGTCTTGGCTGAGGCAGCCATCATGCCAATGACGCCGCCGCCTCCGCAGGTGTTTACGGTAGCGCAAAGTCTGCGCATGCCCGATTTGCCGTCCAGGATAGCGGAACCCTTCCTGATCGCCGATATGCTCGATGCGATCGCCAGCCATCTTGATGGCGCTGACCTGGCCAGTTTTGGACAGACTTGCCAAGCTGTTGCAAAAGCCACTGCCAACAGCCGGCAGTTCGTTTGCCTGAAAAACAGGATACGGCACCTCGGACTGTACGATAGAAGTTTCTTTTATTCAGCGCCGGATTATTTACAGGAAATCGACGATCAGCCACTGTTTAGTGCAATGCAACGTCATACTTTACGGGCATTGCTGCTGACATCCATGGTGTCAGATGAGACAGTTAGAGAATTTGTTTATGCGAAACCAGGGACGTTATCGCCCGTAGAAACCCCCTTGTTCAACAATTTGTTGGCCAAGTTCACGTCATGTTGCACACCGGACGATCCTGAATTCTTTATTCGATTTCTTCACTTGTGGCCCAAAAGGCAGCGTGGTGTGGGTTTGCTCTCTACTCATGCCCAAAAATTGGACGTTTCGAGCCAGTTTTACGTTGTTGCATACTTCCACTTATATCGCGAAAAGGACAGGGATTTGATTGCTGCGGCAAAACAGTGGCTGGAAGAATTGAAGCAAGCGCATGGAGACTGGGAGACATTGCTTGGACGGCAGGTTGTCAAAATATGCGTCACCAATCAAGACTACTTTACATTTGTTACCACGGACGAGTTTGCAGACCGCATCGACCGTTTGTTGTCGCTCACATCAAAAATCCAGTTTTTCCCTGTCACAGTACTTGACAGGGGATCTTTCCGTGCAATTAAGAATTTGTCGGTTTTGCTGCCAGTATATATGACAGCCGATCACGAAAATTTCGCTGAACGGATAATCGCGCTTGCACAAAAATTCCAACCACGCGAACGGGCAACATTTTTGTATCGCATTCTAGCGCCAGTGAAGATCCGCTGCGAATTCAGCATAAAGAGCGGCTACCACCAGCAGCTCGACGAGGCCAGCACCAATCTGCCCCCGGATGATGAAACGCGGCTACACATTGTGGCATCGGTAGTGGAAGATCTGACTTTTACACCAAAAACCGTGTTGGCCCTGAAACAAGAACTCGAACCATTATCGCGTGAGCTTCAATATCAATTTTGGAGCGGCTTGAATGGACGTAGTCTTTACATGATTCCACCTAGAAAAGCCAGGTCCACGGTTTCCCTGGTTTTTTCACTGTTTGCAGAATTTCCAGAAGAGCAGCATGCTGCGCTACTGGCAGACACGCTGGAGAATGCCGACTTCCGGGATGTTGAGTTTGCGGAGAGATCTTTATCTTTACATTACATAGTGGACATTCACACCCTGTGCGAGACAATTGGCCCGATGACGGCGTTGAATCGGCAGCGGGTGCTGATCGGCATGGCCGCAGTCTATCGCCAGCAGCCTTGGGATGGTTTCTACGAAGGTATTACACGTTTGATGCTGAAACAAATCAACCTCCTTCCTCTCGAACTGCGCCGACAGCCGCTTGAGGCTATCCTGCAAGCCAAACGTGCCTGGTTTGCCGCCCAGTCCTTCGGCAACGACTATCAGCAGATCAAGCAGCTGGCACGCACGCTGCCGCAGCCAGAGCGACAATCGATTGATGCAGTCTTGGCCGGAAATGCCGAGCAAGTCATGGGTTTGGTCGAGCAGATCAAGCCCGATGCTCAGGAGCAAAACCAGGCTGTGAACGATCTTTTGCCCGAACGCGCAAGTTTCCAGGCCTGCGGAAATTGTCTTTTGTAGCAAATTTCCCATATAATTGAACAAGTTATCTACTACGGCGGCAGGCGCCAACCTTGCCGCCGTTTCCATTTATGGCAATCAAACACTTTTTGCAGTTTTCCGATTTCACCTTGCCCGAGTTCGAGTACTTGAACGAGCGCGCGCATGTGATCAAGCGCCGGTTCAAGAATTATGAGCCGTACCACCCGCTGGGCGACCGCACCCTGGTGATGGTGTTCGAGAAGAATTCGACCCGCACGCGCCTGTCATTCGAAGCCGGCATGCACCAGCTCGGCGGCGCCGCCATCTACCTCAATACCCGCGACAGCCAATTGGGCCGTGGCGAGCCGGTCGAGGATGCGGCCCAGGTCATGTCGCGCATGTGTGACATCATCATAATCCGCACCTTTGGCCAGGACATCATTGAGCGGTTTGCCGCCAACTCGCGCGTGCCTGTCATCAATGGCCTGACCAATGAACATCATCCCTGCCAGGTGCTGGCCGATGTATTCACCTTCATCGAACAGCGCGGCGCCATCGCCGGCAAGACCGTGGCCTGGATTGGCGACGCCAACAACATGCTGTACTCCTGGCTGCAGGCAGCCGAGGTATTCGGCTTCCATGTGAATGTGTCCACGCCCAAGGGCTACGACATCGATGCTGCGCTCGTGGCAACGCATTTCAAGGGTTACACCGTGTTTGCCAATCCATCGGACGCCTGTGTCGATGCCGACCTGGTCACCACCGACGTCTGGACCAGCATGGGCTATGAAGAGGAAAATGCCGCGCGCCTGAAAGCCTTCGACGGCTGGATCGTCGATGCGGCCAAGATGGCACGCGCGCGGCCCGATGCGCTGTTCATGCATTGCCTGCCGGCCCACCGTGGCGAAGAAGTGGCGGCTGAAGTCATCGACGGCCCACAGTCGGTGGTCTGGGATGAAGCGGAAAACCGTTTGCATGTGCAAAAGGCGCTGCTGGAATACCTGGTACTGGGTCGCGTGGAATAACGGGCGGCGCCGGTTCGGCAAGCGTACTGTTTTCAAACGTGCCGGCAGGACCAGCAAGGCGCAATGGATGCATGGGTTGCAGATGCACTTACAGACTGCGGTCCGGATGGCCGGCCAAACAAACAACATAGTCAGATGAGAGAACGAGCATGAGCGATATCAAGAAAGTGGTGCTGGCGTATTCAGGTGGCCTGGACACTTCGGTGATCCTGAAATGGCTGCAGGATAACTACCAATGCGAAATCGTCACCTTTACTGCCGACCTCGGCCAGGGTGAAGAACTGGAACCGGCGCGTCAAAAGGCGCTGAAATTCGGCATCAAGCCGGAGAACATCTACATCGACGACGTGCGGGAAGAATTTGTGCGCGACTTCGTGTTTCCGATGTTTCGCGCTAACACGGTTTATGAAGGCGAATACCTGCTGGGAACCTCGATTGCCCGCCCGCTGATCGCCAAGCGTTTGATCGAGATCGCCCGGGAAACCGGCGCCGACACCATTTCGCATGGCGCTACCGGCAAGGGCAATGACCAGGTGCGCTTCGAGCTGGGCGCCTATGCGCTGATGCCGGGCGTGAAGATCATTGCCCCTTGGCGCGAGTGGGATCTGCTGTCGCGTGAAAAGCTGCTGCAATATGCGCAGGACGCCGGCATTGAAATCGACATGAAACACAAGAATGGCGGCGCGCCCTACTCGATGGATGCCAACCTCTTGCACATCAGCTTCGAAGGCCGCCATCTGGAGAACCCGAGCTCGGAAGCCGAGGAAACCATGTGGCGCTGGACCGTCAGCCCGGAGGCGGCGCCTGACCAGGCCGAGTACCTCGACATCGAATATGAAAAGGGCGACATCGTGGCCCTGAACGGCAAGCGCCTTTCGCCTGCCGCCGTGCTGACCGAACTCAACCGCCTTGGCGGCAAGCATGGCATCGGCCGCCTGGACCTGGTGGAAAACCGCTACGTCGGCATGAAGTCGCGCGGCTGCTATGAAACGCCGGGCGGCACCATCATGCTGCGCGCCCACCGGGCGATTGAATCGATCACGCTGGACCGCGAAGTCGCACATCTGAAAGATGACCTGATGCCGCGTTATGCATCGATGATCTATAACGGCTACTGGTGGGCGCCGGAACGCGTGGCGCTGCAGACGCTGATCGACCAGACCCAGCAGAATGTCAATGGCTGGGTGCGCGTGAAGCTCTACAAGGGCAATGTCATCGTCACCTCGCGTGACTCGAAGACCGATTCCCTGTTCGACATGAACATCGCTACCTTCGACGAAGATGGCGGCGCTTACAACCAGGCTGATGCGGGCGGCTTCATCAAGCTCAATGCCCTGCGCATGCGCATTGCGGCGAACGCAAAGAATCGCCGCGGCGGCTGATCTCCGGTTGACCTGCTGCGCATTCGCAGCGGATGAACAATTCCGGCAGCGGGGATCAACGCCCTGGCCTGCCGGTTATTGAAAGCCCGTGAACGGTTTCGCGGGCTTTTTTTCGATGTACGTTTCGGGTCTGTCTGCTGCCGGCATTGGCGGCGGATCGGACTGGATCATTTCAGGGGCAAGCATGGACACACAATTCGACAATGTATCGGTAGTCAAGAAAGCCAACGTCTATTTCGACGGCAAATGCATCTCGCACAATATCGTGCTGGCGGACGGCAGCAAGAAAAGCATCGGTGTGATTTTTCCATCGACGCTGACCTTCAAGACCGGCGCGCCGGAAATCATGGAAATCAATGGCGGCAAATGCCGCATTCGCCTGGCCGGCAGCAGCGAATGGACCAGCTACCAGGGCGGCGAGCATTTCTCGATCATCGGCAATTCAAGCTTCGATATCGAAACACTGGAAATGCTCGACTATGTTTGCCACTTTGGCTGATCATGGGCACCTGTATCACCCCCTCAGCGGCGTTCAAACCAGTACCGGTTCGGGCTCCAATGCCACG
>JBPBPY010000354.1:0-8331 GCA_050954505.1 Janthinobacterium lividum | reverse complement strand
GATTTCGGAAACCGCGCCCTCGAAGGCCGCCTCCAGCGCCGGGAAATAGTCGGCACCCGAATGCAGCAACGTGATCTGGTTGTTGCCGGTGAAGCTTACCGATCGCATGGCTGTCCTTGGCCGGCGGCCGCACCCAGCTCCCCAACCACCCTCATTTGAGGTTCAGCGTGGCGATGATGGGCGCATGGTCGGAGAGCTTGCTCCACACCGGACCACGCAGCACTTCGGCTGATTCGACGGTAAAGCCGCGCACATACATGCGGTCGAGCTGCAGCATCGGCATGGCAGCCGGGAAGGTGCGCGCTGCCTGCGGTTTGGCAGCCCGGCCGCTGAGCTTGCGCAGCACGCTGCCAATGCCGCGCTTGCCGGCACGCTCGTCAAAGACTTCGACCACGCCGAGCGTGCGGCGCAAGTCGTCGGAGAGGCGGTTGCCCCAGTCGTTGAAGTCACCGGCAATGATCACCGGTTCATCGTTTGGCGCAGTGGCCTTGACGGCTTCCATCAGGGCAGCAGCCTGGCGTTTGCGGCTGCCGGCAAACAGGCCCAGGTGAACCACGTAGCAATGCACCGGCACGGCAGGCGTCTGCACCACGCAGTGCAGGATGCCGCGCGATTCATAGGCATGGTCGGAGACGTCGCGGTTGTGCGAAGACGCAATCGGGAAGTTGCTCAGCAACGCATTGCCATGGTGGCCGTGATCGTACTGCGCATTGACGCCGTAGGCGCTGTGCTGGTCTTCACCGGCGAGGAACTCATGCTGCGCCTGCGCCGGCCAGTTGGTAGTGTGGCGCAGCGCCAACGCATCATGGCGGCCCTGCACTTCCTGCAGGAAGATGACATCGGCCTGCATGGACGCCAGCGCCTGCTTCATCGGATGAATGCGGGAAAGGCGGCCAAACGAGGACACGCCCTTGTGGATATTGTAGGTTGCGATGCGTAGTTTCATGGTACCGATCGGGGTTGTTGCCGCTCGCGCGGCAATTGCAGTATCGCTTCGGCATTCGATGGCGAAAAACATCTGTCGGCCGCCTCGCGGTGCGGCAGCCAGACTGACGCCACATGTTCGCGTGGCGCCAGCACCACCGGTATCGAACGCGGAACCTTCAAGCCGAACACATGCTCGGTATTTTTCGTCACGCCCGGCGCATAGCGTGCACGCCAGACTGGGTAGATTTCATAAATGTTCGTCAGTTCCCAGTCTTCCAGGTTTTCTGCCGGCACCTGCCCGCTGCCAACCACGATGCCGGTTTCTTCAAACACTTCCCGGATCGCCGTGGCACGGCTGCTTTCTTCCAGCGTATCCTTCGAACCAGTGACAGACTGCCAGAAACCAGCGCGGTCAGCCCGCTCGATGAGCAATACCTCAAGATCTGCAGTGTAGATGACGACCAGCACCGACTCGGGAATCTTGCAGGGTTTCTCGCTCATGTTCAACAATCTTCACGCCATTGCACTGCCCGGCCGTAGCAGCGCGCGCCTGGGCGCACACCATTATTCCATCAATCTGGCTTTGATCGTTGAATGCTACAGGAAGTGAACTAGATTGAATTGGAGCAATATCAATGACTGGTTGGTAGATCGACTGTCAGACCAACCGTTGCATCCAATTGAAGATGAATCTGATCGAGATCTGATCGAGAAAAGCCGGTGGAACAGTCAACATGATTGAGGCGCCTGCATTGCGAAATTTAGTCGTGTGCATGGTAAAACTCCACAATAATTGGTTTTGCAACACTTAATGCGAAGGAGTCGTTAACTGAACGTTTTGCATCACTCGCAGATATTTCGCACCAATCAGGCTGCGGGGGCGACAGATGCCCCTTGGATCCCGTGGCGTTCAAGCGCCTTTTGCACGAAACCCGAGCGCTTCATTGCTTCGACAAAATCGGCCAGATAGAACGCAGCTTGCGTTCCCCGGCTCTTCGGAACCCCCATGGCCTGCTGAATCACCATGAAACGCTGGTCAAGGAGGCGCATGCCGCCCAGCCGCGCTGCATCGGCTTCAAGCTGCTGGCGCACGCCTGCAGCCACCTCGGCTTGCTGTTCGACGAAAGTGGCCACTACCGTCGGCGAGGTTGGCGCGCGCACGATCTGCGCCTGCTTCAGTTCGCGCGTCAGATACAGATCGTAAGCGCTGCCCAGGCCCACCACAACGCGGTTGCCGGCTTGGTCGACCTGGTCGTTGCGGCGCAGCGCAGAGTCTTCGCGCACCAGGTAATAACCTTCGATGAGGACATACGGCGCGGTGAATGAAATCTGGGCGCCGCGTTGCGGATCGATGGCAAAAAAACCGATGTCGGCCTGCTCGGCGCTCACTGCCTCCACCGACTTGCCGGCGGCATTGAACACCACCAGCTCGATATCCACGCCCAGCTGCTGGGCAAATGCGCGCGCCAGGTCGATCGACACGCCAACCGGATTGCCATCCTTGTCCACGTTGGCAAGGATGGGGTTGCCGAGATTGATCGAGGCGCGCAATGGGCCGGTCGGGGCAAACGCGGCGCGCAGTTCTCTTGTTGTCATGGTTTCCCCTTCTCCACCTGGTGTATTACACCACACCGGCATCAAGATGGATAAAAGCGCGGATAATGGCGGCTCTCTTATTGAACCTATGCTTGGGATTCCTCATGGAAATTAAGGTCAACTTTCTCGACAAGCTGCGTCTTGAAGCCAAATTCGATGATTTCACCGTTGTGGCAGACCAGCCCATCCGCTACAAAGGGGATGGCTCGGCACCGGGCCCTTTCGATTATTTTCTGGCGTCATCGGCTTTATGCGCAGCTTACTTCGTAAAGTTGTATTGCGTCACCCGCAATATTCCCACCGAAAATATCCGTCTGTCACAAAATAATATCGTCGATCCGGAAAACCGCTATCAGCAGATTTTCAAGATCCAAGTTGAATTGCCGGCAGATATTTCAGAAACCGACCGCCGTGGCATCCTGCGCTCCATCGAGCGGTGCACGGTGAAAAAGGTGGTGCAGGCCGGCCCCGAGTTCATCATCGAAGAAGTCGAGAACCTCGATGCCGATGCGCAGTCGCTGTTGATGTCGAAGCTCGATTCTGCCGCCAGCACCTTCATCGCCGGCAAAGACCTGCCACTGGAGCAGACCATTGCCAACATGTCGGGTCTGCTGGCAAAGCTGGGCATGAAAATCGAAATCGCTTCATGGCGCAACATCATTCCCAATGTATGGTCCTTGCATATCCGCGATGCGCATTCGCCGATGTGCTTCACCAATGGCAAGGGGGCGACCAAGGAAAGCGCGCTGGCTTCGGCGCTGGGCGAATTCATCGAACGCCTGAGCTGCAACCATTTCTACGCTGGCGCATTTTGGGGCGAAGACATCGCCAACGCGTCATTTGTCCATTATCCCAATGAGCGCTGGTTCAAGCCTGGCCGCAAGGACGCGCTGCCGGCCGAGATCCTCGATGCCTATTGCCGGGAAATTTATGATCCCGACGGTGAGCTGCGCGCCTCGCACCTGGTCGATACCAACTCCGGCAATCGGCAACGCGGCATCTGTTCGCTGCCATTCGTGCGGCATTCGGACGGCGCGGAAATATATTTCCCGACCAACCTGGTTGAAAATCTGTTCGTCAGTAATGGCATGAGTGCCGGTAATACGCTGGCCGAAGCGCAGGTGCAATGTCTGTCCGAAATTTTCGAACGGGCAGTCAAGCGCGAAATCATCGAAGGGGAAATCTGCCTGCCCGATGTGCCGCCCGAAGTGCTGGCGAAATATCCCGGCATCGTGGCAGGCATCAAGGGCCTGGAAGATCAGGGCTTTCCGGTGCTGGTCAAAGATGCATCGCTTGGCGGCACCTATCCTGTCATGTGTGTCACCCTGATGAACCCGCGCACCGGTGGCGTGTTTGCCTCGTTTGGCGCCCATCCCAGCCTGGAAGTTGCACTGGAACGCAGCCTGACGGAGTTGCTGCAAGGCCGCAGTTTTGAAGGCCTCAACGATTTGCCGCGCCCGACCTTCGCCAGTGAAGCCGTGACCGAGCCTAACAACTTTGTCGAACACTTCATCGATTCCAGCGGCATCGTTTCATGGCGCTTTTTCAGCGCCCGGGCGGATCACGATTTTGTCGAATGGGATTTTTCTGCCGAAGGCGAGAATGCCAATGCCGACGAAGCGGCAACCTTGCTCGCCATCCTCGCCGGCATGGGCAAAGAAGTCTACATGGCGCAATTCAACCAGCTCGGGGCCGTTGCCTGCCGCATTCTGGTGCCCGGTTATTCGGAAGTCTATCCGGTGGAGGACCTGATCTGGGATAACACCAACAAGGCGCTGTTATTCCGCGCCGACGTCCTGAACCTGCACCGTCTCGACGATGACAGCCTGGAGGCTTTGCTGGAGCGGTTGGAAGAAAACGAGCTCGATGAACATTCCGACATCGCCACCTTGATCGGCATCGAGTTCGATGAAAATACACCCTGGGGCCAACTCACGGTTCTGGAACTCAAGCTGCTGATCAACCTGGCCTTGAAACAGTACGATGCAGCGCATGAACTGGTCGGCGCCTTCCTGCAGTACAACGACAACACGGTCGAGCGCAGGTTGTTTTACCAGGCCGTCGACGTGGTGCTGGAAGTGCTGCTCGATGACGAGCTCGAACTGGACGATTACCTGGTCAATTTTCGCCGCATGTTTGGTCCTGCGCGCATGGATGCGGTGCTGGGTTCGGTCGACGGCAAGGTGCGCTTCTTTGGCTTGACGCCAACGAGCATGAAACTGGAAGGACTGGAGCGGCACCAGCGCCTGCTCGACAGCTACAGGAAACTGCACGCGGCGCGGGCTTGATCTTGAGGCGCGTGCGGTGTTGTGCTGCGCTTGCGCGTCATGTGCCGGAAGAGGAAACGCAATCAATCCGGCAATAAAAAAGGGGTTCCGAAGAACCCCGATTCGATCACATCATTGATCCGTGGCGCAGATTAAACATTGCGCCACTTGGGCCTTTACCCCTTGATCACCGGCTCGGCATTGCGCAAGCGGATATGCAGTTCCTTGAGCTGCTTTTCTTCCACCAGCGAAGGCGCCTGCGTGAGCAGACATTGCGCGCGCTGGGTTTTCGGGAAAGCGATCACGTCGCGGATCGATTCGGCACCAGCCATCATGGTGACGATGCGGTCCAGGCCAAACGCCAGGCCGCCATGCGGAGGCGCGCCATATTGCAGGGCGTCGAGCAGGAAGCCGAACTTCAGGCGCGCTTCGTCGTCGTTGATGTTCAGGGCACGGAAGACCTTGCTCTGCACATCGGCACGATGGATACGTACCGAGCCGCCACCGAGTTCCCAGCCATTCAGGACCATGTCGTAAGCCTGGGCAATTGCGCGGCCTGGATCGGTCTCGATGAAGTCTTCGTGACCCTGCTTCGGTGCCGTGAACGGATGGTGCAGGGCATTCCAGCGATTGGCTTCTTCATCGAATTCGAACATCGGGAAGTCGACCACCCAAAGTGGACGCCAGGTGTCTTCCAGCAGGTCATTCTTCTTGCCGAAGTCGCTGTGGCCGATCTTCACGCGCAAGGCGCCGATGGCGTCATTGACGATCTTGGCCTTGTCGGCGCCAAAGAAAATCAGGTCGCCGTCCTGCGCGCCGGTCAGTTCCAGCACCTTGGCCAACGAGGCGTCATGCAGGTTCTTGACGATGGGTGATTGCAGGCCGTCGCGGCCCTTGGCTTTTTCATTGACCTTGATGTAGGCCAGGCCACGGGCGCCATAGATGCCGACGAATTCGGTATAGGCATCGATTTCCGAGCGCGGCATGCTGCTGCCGCCGGGCACGCGCAGACCGACCACACGGCCGTTTTCCATGTTGGCTGCGCCCGAGAAGACCTTGAAGTCGACATCCTTCATTACCTCGGTCAGGTCGGTGAATTCGAGCTTCACGCGCATGTCCGGCTTGTCGGAACCATATTTGCCCATGGCGGTGGCAAAGTCCATGACCGGGAACGGGTTGGGCAGCTCGACGTCCAGCGCATTCTTGAAGACCAGGCGGATCATGCCTTCGAACATGTCGCGGATTTCCTGCTCGCTCATGAACGAGGTTTCGCAATCGATTTGGGTAAACTCGGGCTGGCGGTCGGCGCGCAAGTCTTCGTCGCGGAAGCATTTGACGATCTGGTAGTAGCGGTCGAAGTTGGCCACCATCAGTAGCTGCTTGAACAGCTGCGGCGACTGCGGCAAGGCAAAGAAATGGCCGGCATTCACGCGCGAAGGCACCAGGTAGTCACGCGCGCCTTCCGGCGTGGACTTGGTCAGCATCGGCGTTTCGATATCGATGAAGCCGTTGGCATCGAGGAACTTGCGCACTTCCATGGTTACGCGATAGCGCAGGCGCAGGTTGTTCTGCATCTGTGGCCGGCGCAGGTCGAGCACGCGGTGGGTCAGGCGCGTGGTTTCCGACAGGTTGTCGTCGTCGAGCTGGAACGGCGGCGTCACCGACGGGTTGAGCACTTCCAGTTCGGTACACAGCACTTCGATCTTGCCCGAACCCAGGTTGGCATTCGTGGTGCCTTCCGGACGCGCGCGCACCAGGCCGGTAATGCGCAGGCAAAATTCATTGCGTACCGATTCGGCATTGCCGAACACATCGGCACGGTCAGGATCGCAGACGATCTGCACCAGGCCCTCGCGGTCGCGCAGGTCGATGAAGATGACGCCGCCATGGTCGCGGCGGCGATGGACCCAGCCGCACAGGCTGACAGTCTGGCCGATCAGGGTTTCATTGGTGAGACCGCAATATTGTGTTCGCATTGACATGTTCGAATTCCAGTTCAGGTTCTTGTTTGCTGCTCGATTTTTATTCAATCGTGATTCGATCGTGCAATGAATCGTGCGATCAATCCAGTGATTCTACCGTTTCGCGTGCTGCTGTTGGGACTTGGCCAGTTCAGAAACCTCCTGAAGAACGCACGGCCTGGGCCCTTGCGCTGCCGACGCCTAGCGGGAATTGGCGCGAGCGTCCACTACCTCGGCCTTGCCGGCATCGATGATGAGCTTCTTTTCGAAATATTCAGGCGACACCACACCCATCGAGACAATGTATTTCAGCGCCTCGTCGACATTCATGTCCAGTTCGATGGCGTCGGCGCGCGGCACCATCAGGAAAAAGCCGGAAGTCGGGTTGGGCGTGGTGGGGATGTAGATGCTGATGAAGTCGCCCACCAGATGGTTGCGCACATCGCCACCAGGCACGCCGGTGAGGAAAGCAATGGTGTAACAACCCTTGCGTGGATATTCGACCAGCACCGCCTTGCGAAAGGCATTGCCCGAAGAAGAGAACAAGGTGTCGGAAACCTGCTTGACGCTGGAGTAGATGGAGCTGACCACCGGAATGCGCGTCAAGACCCGTTCCCAGGCCCAGACCAGTTTTTTGCCGACGAAATTGCGTGTGCCCAGGCCAACCAGGAAAATGATCAGCAGCGTCAGGATGGTGCCCATGCCGGGAATGCGGAAACCGAACACCGCTTCCGGCTGCCAGCTCGCCGGCAGCAGCAGCAGGGACTGGTCCATGGTGCTGATGATCAGGTTCAGTACCCATAGCGTGATCGCCAGGGGTACCAGTACCAGCAGGCCGGTAATGAAATATTTACGCATTGTTTCCATCGTCGAGTGCGCTCAGAGGCCAACCAGCGCCATACATGAAAAATTGCCGTGATTTGCAGGGAAAAATTGCCACCATGGCCAACGCCCTGTCAAGATCGCCCGCCTGGATTTGCCTGCTGCTCTCTACTTCTTGTCGCCACCGGGTGAAGGCGTTGCCGATGCAGCAGGAGTGGATGTGGCCGCAGCAGGCGCGGTGCTTGCTGCCGGCGCCGAAGCAGGCGCGGACTCGGCCGCCTTGCCGGCGCCGCCTTCCGTCGATGGCGCCACGGCAGTGGCCGGTGCATTGCCATTGCGAAAATCGGTCACATACCAGCCGGTGCCCTTGAGCTGGAAACCGGCTGCGGTGAGCTGCTTCTTAAAAGTGGGCAAACCACAGGACAGGCAGACTGTCAGGACTGGATCCGATACCTTTTGCAATACATCCTTGGCAAAACCACACGCTTCGCAGCGGTACGCGTAAATCGGCATTGAGAAATCCCCGCAAATATCATACAAAACCCTGAATTATAAAGCGTTTCTGCCGTCGCCGACGGTTTGACTGCGGTCGGCAGGCCGTGCCTTGTGGGCGCCGTTGCCGGCATCGGGCCGCAAGCTTCGGTGCGTCATGTCCAGGCAGTTGCTGCTGCGCGCGCGATTTGCGTGCAGGCGCACCGTTTTCAGTCATGCAGCCTTGTCGGGCACCTCATTGTGGGCAATGAACGCGCATGCGCTGC
>JBPBPY010000429.1:0-8343 GCA_050954505.1 Janthinobacterium lividum | reverse complement strand
GCAGCCCACCGGTGAGGTCGCCGATGTAGCCGGCACCGAGGCTTTCGATCAAGCCGAGCAGGATGCCGCCGATCATGGCGCCGTAGATGTTGCCGATGCCGCCCAGCACGGCTGCCGAGAACGCTTTCAAGCCAGGCACGAAACCCATGGCAAACTGTGCGGAAGAATAGTTTGCACCCCACATCACGCCAGCCACTGCGGCCAGGGCAGCGCCAATGGCGAAGGTAAACACGATGACGCGGTTGGCATCGACACCCATCAAGCCTGCCACGCGCGGGTTTTCCGCAGTCGCACGCATGGCGCGTCCCATCTTGGTTTTCTCGACCAGCAGTACCAGTCCCACCATCGACAGCGTGGCCAGCACCAGCAGCATGACTTGCGCCGGCGTGATCAGCGCGCCCATGAGTTCATAGGACTTCGACGGCAGCACTTGCGGAAAGGCCAGCGGATTGCGGCCCCAAATCATCATGGCAAAGGTTTGCAGCAGGATCGATACGCCGATGGCAGTGATCAGCGGCGCCAGTCGTGGCGCATTGCGCAGGCGGCGGTAGGCTACCCGTTCGATGATGATGCTCACCAGCACGCAGACTGGAATCGCACCGACGATGGCAATGATGAGCTTGACCACGCCGTTCAGGTCCGGAAACGCCTGGTTGACGTATTTAAGGATCGTCAAGCCCGTCATCGCACCGATCATGAGCACATCGCCATGGGCGAAGTTGATCAGGTTTAATACGCCGTACACCATGGTGTAGCCGAGCGCGATCAAGGCATACATGCTGCCCAATACCAGGCCGTTGATGATCTGCTGGATGAATATGTCCATTGCCTGGTGACTCCCTAGTTAATGATGTGTGTGTTTAAGCAATAATTGAACCAGTACCGCACTACCTTGCTACATAATCAAATCAGGCCTGCCGGCAGCTTCGCAGGCAGTCCTCGGGCGCACGCCGGATGGAAGGCAGCCGGCTGCGTGGTCCGCAAACGACAGCCTGTCTCGCCACCCAGGAGCCTGCGCCGCGGAAGCTCTGCGGCAGCACGGTGCAAGCAGACTGTCCATTGCGGCGCCTTGCATGTGCCAGCGCCCGAGGAATTACCGTGGGCCTGTCAGCGCCACCAGCTGTCCGTGATCGCCACGCTTTTCGCCTCGCGGTCTTGCATGGGGTTGACTGCCGGGATCGCTGCAGGAACAGGAAGGCCGGATACCCTACTTCGGCGATCCGGGCACACCCGACAACCCCTTGGGCAAGGGGAAGGTCACATGCTCCTCGACGCCGTCGAGCACGCGCACGCTTTTGGCACCGAACTGCCGCAGCTGTGCAATCACCGCGTCGACCAACACTTCCGGCGCCGAGGCACCGGCGGTCACGCCAATGCGCAGCCGGCCGTCTATCCATGCCGGGTCGATTTGCGTGGCATTGTCCACCATGTAGGCGGGCACACCTTTTTTCTGGGCGACTTCGCGCAGCCGGTTGGAGTTCGAACTGTTGGGGCTGCCAACCACAATCACCACCTCGACCTGCGGCGCCATGAATTTCACCGCCTCCTGGCGGTTCGTGGTGGCATAGCAGATGTCACCCTTCTTTGGCTCGGCAATATTGGGAAAGCGCAGTTTCAACGCGGCGATGACGTCGGCAGTATCATCGACCGACAGGGTCGTTTGCGACACATATGCCAGCTTGTCCGGGTCGCTGACCACCAGGCCGGCCACGTCGTCGGGCGCCTCGACCAGGAACATGCCCTGTTCCGCCTGGCCCATGGTGCCCTCGACTTCAGGATGGCCGTCATGGCCGATCATGATCACTTCCCGGCCCTCGCGGCGCATCTTTGCCACCTCGACATGCACCTTGGTCACCAGCGGACAGGTGGCATCGAAAACCGTCAGGCCACGCTCCGTAGCCTCGGCCTGGACCGACTTCGGCACCCCGTGCGCTGAAAATACCACCGTGTTCCCACTGGGAACATCCGACAATTCTTCAATGAAAATTGCACCTTTATTGCGCAGGTCGTTGACGACGTACGCATTGTGCACGATCTCGTGACGCACGTAGATGGGCGCGCCGAACTGCGCCAATGCGCGTTCAACGATATCAATCGCCCGATCGACACCGGCGCAAAAACCGCGCGGTTGTGCCAGCAAGATTTCCTGTTCCATCATCACTCCAATTATCTGACAGTGTCCACTGCCCGCGCACTGCTGCACCGGGAGGCGTGATTGCAAAATCGCGTAGTCTTCCCGGCCTGCGCTGCCGTCATGCCGGCACGCCCTGCGGCTTGCTCAAAGTATGCCAATGATCTGCACTTCAAATTTTACCGCCTGGCCGGCCAGCGGATGATTAAAGTCGAACAAGGCATCGTCTTCGCCAAGTTCGCGCAGTACCCCGGCAAACCGGCCACCGCCGGGTGCGGCGAAGTCGACCAGGTCGCCCACCGCATATTCGTGGCCAAGCTGGGAGTTGGCCTCCAGCGTGGCCAGCGACACACGTTGCACCAGATCCGGATTGCGTGGACCGAAGGCTTGCTCAGGCTGCAGCACAAAGGTTTGGTGTGTGCCTTCCGGCAAACCCAGCAGGTGCGCTTCAAGGAATGGCGCCAACTGTCCATGGCCAAGCTGCAGCGTTGCCGGATTGCCCTCGAAGGTCGAGACAATATTGGCGCCGTCGATGGCGGCCAACCGATAATGCAAGGTCAGATAAGCCAAATCGGTAACAATCGGTTGTGATAAATTGGACATTTGGTAAGCGTAGCGATAGGGCTGCGGCCAGGTCTGGCAAAAAGTTGCGCTATTTTAAGCGACCACGCGGCGCAGCTGGCAAGATGTTTTTGCCAACGATTCATATCATTCTGACCAGAGTTGTCTGCATTGCCTGTTTTTCATGCACTGCCCGCTTCCCTTGACCCCTTTCAGGCGCCTTCTCCATGCCCATCAACGACTGGCCAATCGATCATCGACCACGCGAACGCCTGATCCGTCATGGCGCCCATTGCCTGTCCGACGCCGAATTGCTGGCGGTGTTCCTGCGTGTGGGCATCACCGGCAAGAGCGCCGTTGATCTGGGACGCGACATGCTGCGCCACTTCGGTTCGCTCAATGGCATCTTCTCTGCCAACATGGCCGAATTTGCCGTGCTCAAGGGCCTGGGCGTTGCCAAGTTTGCGCAACTGCAGGCGGTTCTGGAGCTGGCGCGCCGCGCATTGGGCGAAGAGCTGCAAACCAATTCGACCCTCAATTCGCCGCGCTCGGTGCGGGAGTACCTGCGCCTGTTTCTTGCGCTCAAACCATATGAAGCATTTGCTGTGCTGTTCCTGGATACCAAACATCGGCTCATTGCCGCTGAAGAGCTGTTCCATGGCACCCTCACCCATGCCAGTGTCCATCCACGCGAAGTGGTCAAGGCAGCGCTGAAACACAATGCCGGTGCGGTCATCCTGGCGCACAACCATCCTTCCGGAGTGCCGGCACCAAGCGCTGCCGACCACGCATTGACGGCCACCCTGAAGCAGGCGCTGGCCTTGGTGGATGTCAGGGTGCTGGATCATTTTGTGGTGGCTGGCCAGGAAGTGCATTCATTCGCCGAGCATGGGCAACTGTGAGCCATGGAATGGTCATGAGGACTCGGCACTGGCCCTGCAGCCTGGCGGCTGCAGGGCCAGTGCCGGTGCATGTGCCTGTGCCTGTGCCTGCCTGTGCCTGTGCCTGCCGGTGCGGATGCCGGTGCCGGTGCGGGTGACAGAGGCATTGAAGCCGTCTGCCCTGATTTCCTTTTCGATCGTTGAATCCGCGGACCGGCAAATCCCCTGCCAAACATCGCCGTCAAGCATCAAATTATTTCTTCACAGACATTGTAAAATTTGTGCATTTTCAAGATTCACAATTGTTTTATGCAAGTCGTTGAATAATCTCATTTTTTTGGCTATACTCTCGTTTTTTCCAATTTCGGAAAGTTTAAGGGAGTGAACCATGGCTAAAGTTTGCCAAGTCACGGGGAAAGGGCCGATGGTCGGCAATAATGTTTCCCATGCAAATAACAAAACCAAACGTCGTTTTCTGCCCAACCTGCAATATCGTCGTATCTGGGTTGAGTCAGAAGGCCGTTTTGTAAAGATCCGTCTGTCGAACGCTGGACTTCGCACTATCGATAAAGTTGGCATCGACGCCGTACTGTCCGATATGCGTGCTCGTGGCGAAAAAGTCTAACTAGCAGAATAAAGGAATCATCATGGCGAAATCTGGCCGCGACAAAATCAAGTTGGAATCGACTGCCGGTACGGGTCATTTCTACACGACTACCAAGAACAAACGCACTACCCCTGAAAAGATGTCGATCATGAAGTTTGACCCGAAAGTGCGTAAGCACGTCGAGTACAAGGAAACCAAGATCAAGTAATTGATCCTGTTTCCTACGCTTCTGATGATGTGCTTTTCATGGTTTGATCATCAAGCAAAAAATCCCGCAAGTTTTCTTGCGGGATTTTTTTTGCCTGGACGGTTTGTCCTGTTCCCTCTACCGCGTTGAGTTGTCAGCCAAGGCATTCCATGCAGAAAAATATCTACCGCATGGAAACATTTTCAAACAAATGGTGTCATAGAATTCGTTAGCGCTTACATGCCACGTTGTTAGGCGCCGGTATCGTCATCGGATGGAATTGGCCAACTGCATTCGAGCTTGACCCGCTGAAACGTTGACGATTCAGCAAAATCACGTATATCGACATTACAAGAAAAATCGGCTTTAATTGATGCCAGGTTTTGCATTCCTCACCAAACTGCAAAAACACTTCAATACCAGCTTTAACGCGGATACAGACTCAATGAAACCTGGGATGCTGAAACGGCCACGCGATGGCCGGCTCGATACTTTGCGCGGACTCTTCCTCGTCATCATGACCATCGATCATCTGGCAGGCTACATTTCCAGATTCACCTTCGAGTCATTCGGATTTGTTTCGGCTGCGGCAGGCTTTGTCCTGTTGTCCGGCTATATGTACGGTATGCATGGAGACAGCGGTCAAACAACGCTGGCGCCGCGCTTCAGGAAGGTGATGCACCGGGTGGGCACGCTCTACCGCTATCAGGTGTTCATCGTCCTGTTCCTGTTCGCCGGTGCAGCGCTGAGCAGCGTCTACGGTGGTTACTGGAGCCGCACGATCGATATCCCGGGCTCGAGCATTGCCGCTTCCTTCCTTTATGCCTTGGTGCTGTTGCACCAGCCTCCCTTCCTCGACATCTTGCCGATGTACATTTTCTTCCTGTTGCTGACGCCATTCGTGCAATTGGCGTTTCACCGCAATCTGCAGTTGCTGGTGCTGGTCCTGAGCTTGTCGTTATGGCTGCTCGGGCAGTATGTCGATCCGCTGGAACTGCTTTCTGCGGTGAGCGGTGTTGCCCCGAGGATCGGTGTCTTCAATCTGTTTGCCTGGCAGCTGCTCTGGATAGGCGGGCTGTATGCCGGTTATCTGCACGGCACATGCCAGCAAAACAATCTGTTGCAAAAACCGGCCTGGCTGTTCATTGCAAGTGCCACGGCGATTGTCTTTTTTCTCGCCAGACATGATGTGATTGCCGTGCCACCGGCGCTGGCACTGCAATTCGACAAGTCCGACCTGCGCATTCTGCGGGTCGTCAACACGCTTTGCCTGGTCACGCTGGCTTGCTGGATCATCAAGCTGCTGCCGATATCGTTCAAGGTACCGGTGGTGAGCACCCTGGGCCGGTATTCCCTGCAGGTCCTTGCAGTGCATATTGTCCTGCTCTACCTGGCACAGCCCGTCTTCTGGCGCATGCAGGCCATCGGTGTCGGCGCCGAGACCGTATTTTCGCTCGGCATCATCGTTGCGCTGTGGATGACGATTCCGGCATACCAGCTGTATCTGAAAAGCAAAACCCGGTTGTTCGGCCGCAGGACGCTGGCCGGGATTGCTGGCGACGGCATGCGGCAGCTGATGACACGGGTGGAGACGGCAATCAAGCAGCGCCAGTGATGGCATTGCGACGGGCACGCGTTTTCGCATGAATCGCGGCTTGGTTTGCAGGCCAGGGCACCGGCATGACGATGACACGACGCGGGAGGGCGAAGCGGAAAGAAAAAACATGACTGGACAGACGGCCGAACTGGCGAACTGCGGAGGGCGAATTGGCAATCTTGCAGATGCGGGAACTGGCGAACCGGCTGACTGGCGAAGAGAGAACAAGCGAACAAACGAAAAAAGGTCAAACCATGTTTGACCTTTTCACCGCTGCATCCCTGCTGCCTCGCACCGCTGTCGCCTTGCCGCGCTTTGCCGGATTGACTTCACCCGGACACAGCAAGGACTCGCGAAGCCGTGCATCCTGCAGCAGCCCGGCCGACCGGGTCGCTGCAGAATCAATCAGGCATAACTGCGCAACCGCATCGAGAATTCCTGCAATGACTTGATGCCCGAGGCTTCCGCCCGTGCACACCAGTCCTGCAACTGATGCAGCAGCTGGTCGCTGCTGAAATGCGAGCGCTCCCAGATGGCCCCGAGCTCAACGCGCATTTCGTGCATGGTCTTCAATGGCGTGCTGTGGGTAAACAATTCCGTCAATTGCTGCTTCTGCGGCGCAGCCAGTTTGGCCGGTTCCCGCTTCATCAGTCGGCGTGACGAGCGCAGGAAACGCGATTCGAGCTGGGCTTTTTCCCGCAAATGCTCGATTTCGTCAGCCCAGGCATGCTTGACCGACTTGGCGTATTTGGCCATCACGTCATAACGGTTGGCGACGACCGACTGCAAGGTCTGCATATCGGCAACCAGCTTTTCGCGATCGAACTTCGGTTGGGGCGCAATCTTCTTGACCTTTGCCAGACCAACCATTTCCATCATGCGGATATACATCCAGCCGATGTCGAACTCGTACCACTTTGACGACAACTTGGCCGATGTGCCGAATGTATGATGATTGTTATGCAGTTCTTCGCCGCCAATCAAGATACCGAATGGGAAGATGTTGGTTGCTGCATCAGTGCAATCATAATTACGGTAACCCCAGTAATGGCCAATTCCATTGATGATGCCGGCGGCAGTAACTGGAATCCAGATCATCTGGATAGCCCACACCGTTACACCAATGACGCCGAACAAGGCAACGTTGATGATCATCATTGCCGAAATGCCGGCGAATGTATAACGGGTGTAGACATTGCGCTCAAGCCAGTCATCCGGTGTGCCATGGCCATATTTGTCCATGGTTTCCTGGTTCTTCGATTCGATCCGATACAGTTCTGACCCTTCGAGCAACACTTTCTTGATGCCGCGAGTTACCGGGCTGTGTGGATCATCCTCGGTTTCACATTTGGCGTGATGTTTACGGTGCACTGCTGCCCATTCCTTGGTCAGCATGCCGGTCGTCATCCACAGCCAGAAGCGGAAGAAATGGCTCGGCAAGGCATGCAGCTCGAGCGCGCGGTGTGCCTGGCAGCGATGCAGGTAGATGGTCACCGCTGCAATCGTGATATGTGTCACGACCAGGGTATAGATGGCAACCTGCCAACCGCTGGCATTCGTCAACCCGTTCGACAGGAAGTCGATCACCGAGTCAAATACTGCACTTGAAATCATTGTTGCTCCATTAGAGATCGCGTTCGTTTCAATGTGAACACGACAACTTCAATACCATCATTGATGCGCAGCTGCAGAATGACTAATCCAACAACATTACAAAGGCTTTGGCTTACCTGTATGCCGCTTGGATTGTACCCGTTTTAACAAAGGTTTCCTGTAGAAGACGGAAATTTGGTGCATTTTTCCAGAAGATTACTCTCGGATTTCCGGTGCTGGCGGCCCTGCAGTTGCCACCCCGACATTGATTGATGGCAAATCGTTATGATGCCAATGCAGCGTACGCTGCGGGTAGGGAATTGCTACATTCATCTCCTTCAATGTTTTCCAAATGATCAGATTGACATCGGACAGCACATTTCCCTTGCCCTGGTCGGGGCTATCCAAAACAGGATTTCCAGCTCGAGGCCATCGGCGCCGAAATGTTTCAATATCACCGCAGGCGCGGGATCGTCCATGACGCGTTCGTGCTGGACGATCGCCAGCTGCATCGTCTGCATCACCAGCGGCAGGTCGCATTCATAGGCGATCGAGACGGCGGTTTTCATTTGCAGGCGCCGATCACTGAGCGAAGAATTCTGCACCACGCCCGATACCAGCATTTCATTCGGAATGACAAATTCCACCCCGTCGAAACCGCGCACCACGGTGTAACGCGTATTGATCTGGGTGACCTTGCCGGTGTATTTGTCGATGGTCACGCGGTCGCCAATGGCCAGGCTGCGCTCGATAAGGATGACAAATCCCGAGACATAGCTGCCGACC
>JBPBPY010000411.1:0-8350 GCA_050954505.1 Janthinobacterium lividum | reverse complement strand
ACTGCCTGCGCGTGTGTTGATCTTCTTGAGCACGGCGCCGGTATTGGCGTCGAGCACATACAGGACGGCAAAACCGCTCGGGCTGACGCTGCCATCGCCCTCGGTATTGTTGTAGCCATTGCCGAAGATGACCACCCAGCGTCCTTCGGCACAGGCCTTGGGCACCGTGGTCGAGGAGGCCACGCGGTTCTTGCAGACCTGGACAATGGCCGGCTGGCTGAAGGTGTAGCCGAGTGCGTAGTTCATCGTCGGATCGGCCAGAGCGGACGTATCGATATCGTCGCTGTCATTGAATTCCCACAGCACCGTGCTGGCGGCATTGCCTTCGGTGAATTTGGAGGGATCGGTGACATTGAGTGCATAGATTCCCTGGCCGCCGCCGTTGAGACCACCGACGGCGATGGTTTTCCAGTCGGTCTTGCTGGCGCAGGGATTGGCGCAGACGTCGTTGACGGCCAGCGTGCCATCGACATAGTAATGATGGGGATTGTCGCCCAGGCCGTAATTGACATCGGTCAGTTTCGACAGCAGCGGCTGGCCACGCGTGCGGTACATCTGGCTGGGCACATAGGCCATTTTCTCGCTGCCGTCCACGGCAGAAAATCCATGCATCATGCCGTCATTGGCACCGACATAGACCATCGGTGTGCGGTTCAGGTAATCGACACGGAAGGCGGCATAGGTGGCATCGGTCAGACCGGCGCTTGGATAGCTGACATATTGCGGCTGCGATGAAATGATGTCGCCGAGTTTGTTGGTCAAGCCGGCGTTGTCGATCACCGGCCGTGTGCGCATGCCTGCCACGGTGTCGCCGCGCAGGTAGCTCACCCTGGCAGAACCTTGGATGTCGACGGTGCCAAGGTAATTCTTGTTCAGTGAAGTCTGTAAGACGCCACCGGTCTTCATGCTGCTCCATTTGAACGGAATGCCACGGGCACCGGCGCTGGCGCCCGGATCATAGGTAAGGATGGTTCGGTCAGCCGAGCTGCGCGATGCGAGCAGCTTTTGCGCCTGCCAGGTTGGCAAGCCAAGCGTGCCGTCGCTGCCGATTGGATAGGCCTGCAGTTCACCGGCCCAGCCTTCACTGAGGAAACGGGCCTGGTACAGTGCCGAGTTGGTCTGATAGGAGAAGCTGTTGGTCGAGGTGGCTGCCGATGCCGAGGTGGTCTTGGCGATCTGGGCAAACGCCTTGGCCAGCTGGGTTTCCAGCGTCAGGGGATTGGTGACAAGGAAGTAATTATCCGGCACTGCATTACTTGCAGGCATGGTCGCCGGGCCGCTGGCCGTGTCGGCAAAGCTGCCATACTTGGCGGCGTACCACAATGGGTCGTTCAAGGCCACCGTGGTCGTGCCCGAGACGGGGGTGAATTTCAATTCCTTGAACAACGGCAGCTTGCCGGTGTGGACGCAGTCGGCCGGATTGTTGGTCGAGCTGCCGCAGTCGAGCACATACGAGTAGTCGTCGGCTTCCGCCGTGTCGGTATCGCGCACCAGCAGATACGCGCCGTCATTGGAAGTGCCGGAAATCGTGAAACCCATGTGTTGGGTGATGGCGCCGGCAGCATAGTCCGAACTGATCACCACCGACACCGTATTGTCGACATTGAGCTTGATCTCGTACAGCGCAATCGAATCCATATCGAAGTCGGAGCCTTGTTCCTGGTCTTCGTAATTGATCCGGAACTTGTAGTAGGGCCGCCCGCCATTGATGGTGGCGTCGGTCGGGCTGCCGGTTACATTGCGGATCATTTCGACATAAAAGTCGGCAATCTGGTTGGTTGGCTTGAAGTCGAAAACCGGTGCGAAGAAATTCCCGTTCACCGATTTTGCGAACGGCATGATGGTGACCTTGGTCTTGCCGTCGGCACTGACCGGAATTTCCAGCTTCGGCAATGGCGCAGCCAGTGCAATCGAATAGGTATTCACCTTCTGCGTCGACAGCGGATTCATGGCCGTGGTGCGGCCGTAGTAGGCTGCTGCAGCGGAATAATAACTGCCTTGACGCGTCGGCTCGCCTGGCGAGAGTCCGCGGATATTACCGAAGGTACTGGCCGCCTTGGCCGTTGGAATGCCGCTGTCATTGCTGCCGACCTGGCCAATGAAGACATTTTGGGTAATGTTGCCGAATTCATTGTTCCAGAGCTGCTGGGAAATCGAAAACGCGGAAAACCCGGTCAGGTCCGTCGTGCCTGAATACGATCCGAAAGCCGGCGCAATGCCCGGCATGGAGTTCGAATCGAACGATGGATAGATATCGCTGATGAGCAGGTTGTAGGGCTTGGAGCATGCGGCAAAGCTGGCTGTACTGGCGGTCGGATCCGGCGTGGTCGAATAAGGATTGCTCCAGGTCGACACCAGCGGCAAACCCAGCTGGTTGTCGGCCTGCGACGCGGTGGTTGCGCCGTAGGGGTACATGAAGGCAGCACTCGGGGTGGTCTTGCCGGCAAAATAGCGCATGCCTTCATACACCATCTCGCCAAGTGGATTGCCCCACATCTGGCACTCGCCGTCGACCATCTGGCGCGTCGAGATGAAGCAGTTGTAGTTGTTGTTGTAAAACGTGAACCCGGTGATCTTGAATTTGTTGACGGTGCTGATGATGCCGTTGACGCAAGGACCGCCATTCGAGCAAGTCTCCGCCGTCACTGCCGGTGTGCCCAGGATCGGTGTGCCGAGCAGGCCGGGAATGGCGGCAACGGCATAACGCCCGAAGCGCCCGTCGGGCGTGATTTCATTGTTGATCGTCGAGATTGCCTTGCGCAGCACACCGCCTTCGGTGTTGTGGGTATAGCTGCCACTGAGCAGGCCGAAGTACATGGCGTTGTTGGCGCCATTTTTCTGCAGCAGGCCTACCGGTTTGTAACTCGTCACGCCACCGCTCGAATAGGCCTGGCAGTTCGATTCCAGCCCGACGTTCTTGTTGCACACCTCCACCCGGGTCTGGTAGTCGGTAATCTGCGAACCGGTCGAATTGCGCTGCCAGTAGAGATAATAGCCATCGGCACTGTCGCCGTCCTGGTGGCGAAACTTGAACGGATAATCGACACCCGCCTGCAAGGCGATGTAGCCATTGTGCGTCGTGCCGTTCGAAACCCCGTGGCTGCCGTAGTAGGACGCCACCGGCAGCCACAGGCCACTGACCTGAATCTGCAGGTCCACCGCATCGTCACCATCGACGGCAAAGCGGTAGGACCCTGTCACCGGCACATTGATCGTGCCGGTGATCATGTCGAAATAGCGGTCGCTGCTGGTGTCGCATGGGGGGATGGGAAATGGATTGCCGGTACCGTTGATCTGCGTGAGGCTGCGGGTGCCGCACAGGTTGCCTGGCTGTGCATACACTGCTTCCATCAAACCCATGCCCAGGATATCGATGGGCGAGTTGTAGCCATAGCTCTTGGCGTTGTAGGTCGATTGACTGACATTGTTGATGATCCCCGCCGGCACCAGCTCCCACTGTGCATTCGCAGCGGGGACTGCGCAATTGGTCCGCCCGCTATTGCTGGCATTGCACTGGAAGCCCGCAACCGGCGACTCGATCGAAAGCCATTCCCAGACCCTGAACTTGGTATTGTTCAGCACCCGCATGACCGGCGTGTCCGGATCGCTGCTCAATGAGGTATTGGCGAAGATATGGTAGTTGCCCGCTTCCGGCATGGGAAACGGCGTGTAGTCGGTGATCGCATAACCGTCGCGCGCAACGCTTTGGTATTCCTTGCCCCAGGAATGGGCATCCTGCGGAATGAAGACGCGTTCGAGTACCGTCAGCGCAGTGGTATCAGCGCCGTCGCGCGAGCCGCCGTAGAGCACCTTGCGCAGCGCATCCATGCGTGAAGTGGTGACATAGTTGAGGAAGTCGCCGCTCCAGGCACTGACGCATTTCTTGTTGAGCGTGACCGAATCCGGCACGAAGCGCCCCAGCGCTGCCGAATATTCGTAACACTTGTGTGAATCAAAATAGCCGTAGTAGTCAATGGCTGGCTTGTAGCCGATGTCCAGCGTGCCATCGCCGTCGAGATCGGAATAATCGTTATAGGCTTCAAAGTACAGCTTGTGGTCGCGCGCCATCGTCAGCAGTACCAGCGGCGCCTGGCTGTTGGAAATGTACAGCGGAGCCTGGCTCAGCGTATCGGCGGCGGCGGCGCCTGTGGCCCAGCCCAGAGTCAGTGCCGCCGCCAGGCCAGCCAGAACCGGTTTCAGTTTTCCATGGTTGCCAAAACCGGCAAGCCGCTTGCATTGATTCAGAAAGGTAGGAAGCATGATGATCCGGATGAGTTAGGTGCTACTGACGATAGACGGCTTGCAGCATGACGCGGCTGGAAAGATTCTGGCCAAAACCGACTGCGGTGACACGGTAGTAATAACTGGTGCTGGCACCGCCAGCCTGGGGCTTCTTGATGCTGCCGCCATCCTGCAGTGGCATGACCTCGATGATGTAGCGCGGTGCAGCGGCAAGCGTGACGGAAGCGGTATTGAGGGTGGGCGCGGCGGTGTAGGTGCCGTACTTCACGCTTTTGCTGGCAACAGCGTCATCGCTGCTGCCGATCCAGCCCGCATCGCCGGCATTGAGAACAATCCAGTTAGGTGTGCCGGTGGTCGACAAAAGGCACAGGCCGGCGGTGCTGCAGCCTGCTTCGAAATTGGTGGCGCCGGAAATGCGGGGCGCCTTGGCGATATCGCGCTGTGCATCGCGCAGCGCCGCTTCGGCCGCCTGGAACGCCGTGTTCCAGTCGCGGGCATTGCCGGCCATGCGTTCTTCGGCGGTGTTGGTGCTCATGGCTGCAAGCACCAGCATGGTCAGCACGATGAGCATGACCAGCGTGATGATCAGCACGCTGCCGCGCTGGCTTCGGCCGCCAGCGCCGCCTGCCGGCAACTGGCAGCAATGGCGTGGCAACGAACGGGTTTGACGTTTGTCCATGAGTGCGCCTATTGCGTACGGTTGCGCAGGTTGATGACCGACGTGAAAGCGCGCCGCACCTTGCGGTCGGTCGCGGTAATGGTGGCGCCGTTGAAATCGTAGGTTTGCGGCGTCGACGACAGATTGTCCTTGAGCGTGACCATCAGCAGGCTTACCCGAACCGCCACCACATTTGCCCAGGTGACCACGGCATCGGCCTTGGCATAGCCATTCGGTACACCGTCGGCATCGGTATCTTCGCCATATTCGATCTGCATGTCGTCGACACCTTCGATGACTTCGGCGGCTGCGCCGACGCTGCCATTGTCGGCCAGCATGACAGCCCAAAGCGAATTACCGACACCCGAGGAAGCCGGTCCGACATAGTAGGTGCTGGCGTACAGCGGCGACATCGTCGAGCCCGGGGAAAAGGTGTGGTTGGCCTGGGTCTTGGAACAGCTAGCACCGAGTCCGCCGTAGCAGTTGCCGGGAGAGGCGCCGGTCAGCGCATGGAAGAGCTGGGTCTGCAATGCCGTGCCCGGTCCGGTGTTCTGGAACACGGCGATGTTGTCGCAATCGCTGACCACCAGGATGGCGCCGTTCTTGAGCGAGTTCGGTCCGGTGACGAACCGTGAAGTGGCAAGGTCATGCAGGACCACGCCGGTTTCCGCCACGGTATCGACCCCGACCACAGCCAGGGCGTCGGAATTGGGCAACCGGGCCGAGGTGGTGATCTGAGAAGGGAACTCCGAGGATCCGCCTTCATACCCCTTCAATGGCGTGGCCAGGTTGTAGGCCCAGGTGCTTTCGCCGCCATTGACCACATTGGCCAATGTGGCCAGCGAGCCGCAGCTGCGGTAACCGGAGTTGCGGATCGCCCGCGACATGGTGGACATGGCAAAGCGGGCATTTTCCTGCATGCGCGCAGTGGCTTCCTGGTAGGTCGAACTCTTGTTGGCGGCAATGAACAATACGCTGACCATGCCGGTGATGAACAGGCCAATGGTCATGGCGATCATCAGTTCGATCAGCGTCAGCCCGCGCTGGGCCGCAAACCTGCTGCCGGCCCGGCCGATGCGCGCCCCGCTGGCGGACGTTTTCATGGGTCCACCTGCACCGAAAAACTTTTCGATGCCGAACCGCTCTTGGAGTCGTCCCATTGCACCATGATCGTGTACAGC
Source organism: Janthinobacterium lividum (assembly GCA_050954505.1). Classification (GTDB taxonomy): domain Bacteria; phylum Pseudomonadota; class Gammaproteobacteria; order Burkholderiales; family Burkholderiaceae_D; genus JAQGMO01. Next base: position 2,269 of record JBPBPY010000411.1, on the reverse strand, counting down.
AGGCTGCCGGAGGTATGAGTGACGGTGCCGCTGCCGGAAGGAAGCAGTGTGGCATTCTGCTTGTTCCACAGGCAGGCATCGTAGGCCGCCAGCTGGGTCGGGTTGCAGCTGCCTGCACTGCAGCTGCAGGTGGCCTGGCTGGTGGCGGTGACATTGTCATACGCGCCGTTTTTCAATCCGGTGGCGTTGGCGCGCATGCGATCGGCCATGTCGTACACCTGCTGGACAGCGGTCGAACGGATCATGGAATTGCTGCTGGCCTCTATCCCCTTGAGGAACAATCCTGCCACGCCCAGCAGTCCGAAACAGGCGATGGTCAGGCTGACCATGACTTCGATCATGGTGAAACCGGCAGCACTGCGGCGGCGCTCAATGGCACAAGGGACGGCACTGCTGCCTTGGCGGGTCAGGTTCGGAGGCTTCATGGGCAGGTCACCTTGGTGGTCAGGTTGGCGCGGCCGACGGAATTGATGGCAATGGTGCGGCCGAATTTGCCTGCACGGTCGTCGCACAAGGCGAAGTTGCCGGTCGAATCGCTCAAGCCCGAGGGACGGAACTGGATGTAGCCGGTGTTGGTGAAGCTGGCGGTGATCTTGTTATTGGCAGGCAGTGCACTGCTTACGCGCAGGATTTCGTCATTGCCATCAACCACACCATCGCCGTCGCGGTCGACAAAGACGATACGTCCGAGGTTCCATGCCGTGGCAGTGCAGCCTGTGCCGGTGTTGCTGGCGCAAACCGCGACGCGAAAACCACGCTTGGAGGCTTCGCTGCGCGCCAGCGCCAGGTCCACTTTCAGATCGTTGGTGGACGTGGTCAGGCGGCTATCCTTGATCAGGGTCGAAAACGACGGGATCGCCACCCCGGCCAGGATGGCCACGATCGTGGTGGTGATGATCATCTCGATCAACGTGAAACCGTTTTGGGATGGCCGCGTGTGAATCACTGTATGCCCGCAAAAATTAGACCGGATAAACATTTCCAATAAGCATGTTTATTATGTCTTACGTAATTTCCACGTCGAAACATTTTTAGATCAACGGTGATTTTTGCAAGCCAGGCGGCAGCGGGGTTGTGCTTGCCTGTGGCAAATCGTGCAATTCATTGTCTATTTGCCACCCAGATCGACAACCTGCACCTGCGCCTTGTTCTCCAACAGGACTTCGATGCGCAGCTGGCTGCGCACCGCCTGCCCTGCCCGCTGGCCTGGCGCGAAGCGCAGTGCCGAAAACGCATCGGCGAGCGCTTGCTGTGCCGGCGCCGGCAAGGCGGCATCGACCAGTTCAGCCTGGTCGACGCCGCCCTGCTCGTTGATCAGCAGGCGCAGGATCACAGGCTGGGAAACAAGGCCTGGAACGGTCAGCCGCAATACCGCCGGTATGTCCTGCAGCAATGCCGGCTTGACGCTCAGTTGACTGGTCTTGAAATACGGCCTCGCCTCCCTTGCGGCGGCAGCAACCGACGCCGGCGGCGGCGCCGTTGCGTGGTCGACCAGTGCTTCGGTGATGACATTGGGCGTTTTGCGCGATGGATCGTTTTCGGCAAACGGTGCCGGCACAGCCAGGGCTGACGCGGTGCCTGGGCCTTGGCTGGCCTTGGCGCCAATCTCCAGCACGGCAGCCATGGCTGCCGTGCTGCCCTCATCCCTGCCCTGCGGCGACACGGCCTGATGTACTGATGCGGATGCAGCGCTGGCATCGGCGGCAACCGGCGCCCCTTGCGATGACTGTTTATCCGCAGTCGATGACGGCGCCGGGGTCGATGTCGGCACTGCGCTGTCTGGCGCGGCGGGCTGCAGTGCTGTTGCCAACGGCGTGGCCGGCGCGCTTGCTGATGTGCTTGCCGGTGCGCTTGCCGGTGCATTGGGCGTGGCAATTGCGGTCGACTGCGCCGGCAACAAGGAGACAATCAACACCGGGCGCGCCGGCGCTGCAACGGGCGCCACGATGCCGGAGGTGGTCGCGGTGGCAAGGCCGAAGCCATGCAGCAGGCCAAGGTGCAAGCCCAGTGCGGTCAAGCCGGCCAGCCACCCTCGCCCCATGCGCCGGCCGGGCGTGCATGCGCTCGACCCAGCGTGCGGCGCGGCCGTGATGCTGCCGCACCCGGCATCCCGGCGGCGCGCCAATGGCGGCTCGACCTGGAGCAACTGCCCGGCTGGGGAAACCATCGTCAATCCTGCAGTTCACGCCACGACACGCGCTTCAAGCCACCCACGCTGGTGACGATAGGCGGTGTCGTGGTGAGATTGTCGAGTGCACTGCTGCTGCCA
>JBPBPY010000370.1:0-8364 GCA_050954505.1 Janthinobacterium lividum | reverse complement strand
CGGTGGCCATGCGCCGTTCATCGTGTTTGAGGATGCCGACCTCGACGCCGCCGTCGAAGGTGCGGTGCAATCGAAATACCGCAATGCCGGCCAGACCTGCGTCTGCACCAACCGCTTCTATGTGCATGCTTCGGTCTACGACCAGTTCGTCGCCAAGCTCTCGGCCAGCGCAGCCAAAATCAAGGTCGGCAATGGTTTCGAGTCGGGCATCGTCCAGGGTCCGATGATCGATGACCAGGCCATCGCCAAGGTGGAAGACCATGTTGCCGATGCGCTGTCCAAGGGGGCAAAAATTGAAAGCGGTGGCAAGAAGCATGCGCTGGGCGGCAACTTCTACGAGCCTACCGTGCTGTCGAACGTCACGGCCGACATGAAGATCATGCGCGAAGAAACCTTCGGCCCGGTGGCTGCCGTGGTGAAGTTCGATACCGAAGAAGAAGCCGTGGCTGCCGCCAACAATATCGAATTCGGCCTGGCCGCCTACTTTTATTCGCGCGACATTGGCCGGGTCTGGCGCGTGGCCGAAAAGCTCGAGTACGGCATGGTGGGCATCAACACCGGCTTGATCTCGAATGAAGTCGCGCCGTTTGGCGGCGTCAAGCAATCGGGCCTGGGCCGTGAAGGATCGAAGTACGGCATGGATGAATATCTGGAACTGAAATATCTGTGCATGGGCGGCGTATGAATGCGTGATGGCGCCTGGCGAGCGGTGGAATGTTAATGCTGTATAACCAATCCCAAGCCACACAATGTAACTGATAGTATCTCCCTGCGCGTCCTGTGGTATCGGGCGCATGGCTTCGCTCAGGTCCAGGGAGATCGTCTTGACGTTTTCATCAATAAAAAAAATTCGTCCTACGCTGCCGCTGCAGCGTTTTTTTTGCCCGGCTCTTGCAACAGCACTGCTCACGGGAATCTTTCTCGGCAGTGTCATGAACACGGCCGCGGCACAGTCTGCTGCAACGCCCCCGGGCCCCGCCTCCGGCGATGAATTCCTGCGCCAGCAGGAACGTGAACGCGTGTTGCGCGAACAGCTGGAACGCCGTCCCGATGGGCGCCTGCCGGCATTGCCCACCCCGGCGGACCAGAATGCATTGCTGCGTTTGCCCGAGGCGGAAAACAATTGCGTGCCCATCGACCACATCCGCCTCACCGGTGACGCTGCCGACCAGTTCCAGTGGGCGCTTGCCGCCGCAGACCGGCTTGCCGACGGCAGCATTGACCGGGCAAGTGGCCGCTGCCTCGGCAGCAACGGCATCAACCTGGTCATGCGCCGCATTCGCAACGCCATCGTTGCGCGCGGGTTCGTGACTGCACAGGTGCTGGCTGGCGCCCAGGACCGGCTTGGCGCGGGGCAGCTGGAGCTGACCCTGTTCCCGGGGCGCATACACGCCATCCGCTTTGCCGACGACGCCGATCCACGCGCAACGAAATGGAATGCGTTTCCTGCCAAGCCGGGCGACTTGCTCAATCTGCGCGATATCGAACAGGCGCTCGAAAATTTCAAGCGCGTGCCCAGTGTGGAAGCCGACATCGAACTCGTCGTGCCACAGGATGACGCACAGGCACAGAATATGGCTCCCGGACAAAGCGACGTCGTGATTCACTGGAAGCAGGGACTTCCATTCCGGCTCAGCCTGTCTGCCGATGATTCCGGCACCAGGGCCACCGGGAAATACCAGGGCAATCTCACCCTGTCCCTTGACCACTGGTGGACACTCAACGACCTGTTTTATCTGAGCATCAACCACAACCTCGGCGGCGCAGAGTTCGGCCCGCGCGGCTCGCATGGCACCCATGGCTACACGGCCCACTACTCGCTGCCATTCGGTTACTGGCTGCTTGGTTTGACCAGCAGCAGCAACCTGTACCACCAGACTGTCGCCGGTGCGAGCCAGAATTATGTCTATCGTGGCGAGAGCCAGACCAATGAAGTCCGGCTCTCGCGCCTGGTGTACCGCGACAGCGCACGCAGCACCACGCTGTGGCTGCGCGGCTGGAACCGCAACAGCAAAAATTTCATCGATGACACCGAAGTCGAAGTGCAGCGCCGTCGCATGGCCGGACTTGACTTCGGTATCACACAGCGTGAATTCATTGGCGCAGCCACGCTCGACATCGACCTCAGCTACCGCCGTGGCACCGGCGCGCTGGACGCCTTGCGCGCGCCCGAGGAAGCCTTTGGCGAAGGCACTTCGCGGCCGAGGCTTTTCAACGCCGATGCCCGCTTCAGTACGCCGTTTTTGCTGGCCGATCAACGCTGGCGTTACACCGCGGCCTGGCGTGCGCAGTGGAACAAGACACCGCTGGTGCCGCAGGACCGGTTCCTGATTGGCGGGCGCTACAGCGTGCGCGGCTTCGACGGTGAGAACCAGCTGGTGGCCGAACGCGGCTGGCTGCTGCGTAATGATCTTGGCCTGGCGCTTGGGCAAAGCGGCCAGGAACTGTATCTCGGCATCGATTACGGCAAGGTCGCTGGTGCGGGCACGGTGTTCCTGCCTGGCGATCATTTGAGTGGTGCGGTTCTCGGCCTGCGTGGCTGGAACAGCGGCGTGTCGTACGATGTGTTCATTGGCCAGCCACTGTCGAAACCGAATGGATTTTCGACGTCGAAAGGCGTGGCGGGATTCATGATCAACTGGTCGATCTAAGCAAGCGCGCAATGCCTTGCCGTGGCACCGGCCAGCAGTGAGCCAGGCGAACGGGATGTTGCTACGCATGCCCTTTCTGAAAAGGCGATTGGCGGCATGCTGCGCCGAACAGCAACCGGGTCGCTGCCGTACAGCCTCCATTGCAATCATGCATTTCAAATCTGGGACTGTCGCCTATTCATCACAAAAAGCGCAACCAATTTTTAACGCTGTTGAAACTTTTGGTTTTTTTGCCCGAGTGCGATTTATCATCGCAGCATTCATTGCGCACTGGAGCTGTCATGAACAAACACTGCCACCGCCTTCTCTTCAATCGCAAACGCGCAATGTTGATGGTGGTTGCAGAGTGTACCGTCGGTCATGGCAAATCGGCCCGGCAAGGCCGCCCGCAGCGCGCGACATTGCCGCACGACTTCACCCGCATTGGCATGCCTGCCCTGCGCCAGCCGCTCATCGTCCTTTGCAGGGCGGGACTGGCACGCGTGTCCTGCCTGCTCACTCTGGCCACAGCCTGTGCCTTGGCTGCAGTCCCCGCAACCTGGGCGCAGATCGTCAGCGATGTGCATGCGCCAGGCAACCAGCGCGCGACCATCCTCGCTGCGCCGAACAATGTTCCGCTGGTAAATATCCAGACGCCCAGCAACGCCGGGGTTTCACGCAATGCCTACAGCCAGTTCGATGTGCAGCAGGCTGGCGCCATCCTCAACAACAGCCGCAGCAATGCCAGTTCCCAGCTCGGTGGTTATGTGCAAGGCAATCCGTGGCTGGCCAACGGCAGCGCCCGCGTGATCCTCAATGAAGTCAACTCCGCCAATCCAAGTCAACTGCGTGGCCATGTGGAAGTGGCTGGCCAGCGCGCCCAGGTGGTGGTGGCGAATCCGGCCGGGGTGAAATGCGACGGCTGCGGCTTCATCAATGCCAGCCGCGCAACCCTGACCACCGGCACGCCGGTCGTCAATGGCGGCAGCCTGGAGGGCTATCGTGTCCATGGCGGCACGGTGCGCGTGGAAGGTGCCGGCATGGACGCCAGCAGCACCGACTATACCGAAGTCATAACCCGCGCGGTTGAGCTCAATGCCGGGCTGTGGGCCAAGGAACTGAAGATTGCCACCGGACCGACCGCGTTTACCATTGACGGCAGCAACGGTGAACTCATCCTCAACGGTCCCCTGCCGGCTGCGGGCCCTGCACCCGCGTTTGCCATCGACACCGCTTTGCTTGGCGGCATGTATGCCGGCAAGATCAAGCTGATCGCAACCGAACAAGGCGTTGGTGTCAGCCATGCCGGCAAGATGTATGCCGATATCGGCGAGGTCGTCATCACGGCGGATGGCAAGCTGGTCAATGCGGGCCAGATCAACAGCAAAGGCAACCTGACTGTCGCCACCAGCGGTGATATCGACAATCGTGGCAGCATGCATGCCCAGGGCAGCGCCGACCTGAGCAGCCACGGCATCATCGACAATACCGGCACCGTCGCCGCCAGACAGGATGTCACACTGGCGGCCGTCGGCAGCAACAGCAGTGTGCGCAGTGGCGCAGCGTCCGTGCTGGCAGCCGGTGTGCTGCCGGATGGGAGCCTCGGTGGCACTGGACACCTGAGTGTCACTGCCATGGAAGGCATCAGCGCCACAGGCAAAAACCTCAGCAGCGGCAATCAGGCATACCAGGCGCCAACCATCAACCTTTCCGGCAGCCAGACCAGTGCCAGCAAACTGACGCTGAACGCGTCGGCAGGCGAGATCAACCTGGCTGGCGCCGACATCAGCATTCTGCAAGGCTTGACGGCCAACGCCGGCACGATGCTGGTCGCCGATGCGGCAAACATCAATGCAGGCGAAATGAATCTGGCAGCGCAAACCGTCTTGAACCGGCGCGGCTGGCTTGCCAGCACCGGCAGCCTGCGTTCCAGCAGCCAGGCGTTCAACAACACCGAAGGCTGGATCAGCGCCAACACCGATCTGGAACTGGCAAGCGAGACTGTCGACAACAGCAGAGGCAAGATCAGCGCCCGCGCCACGGCAAGTTTGCGCCGTGAAAGCTTGCGCAGGGAAAGCTCAAACGATGAAAGCTCAAACGGTAAAAGCCTGCGCAGTCAAAGTTTCATCAACAATGCTGGCCAGGTCACGGCCGGCCAGGGCTTGTCAATCGATACGCCAGCGGTGCTCGATAACCGCGGGGGGTTGCTGGCCGCAAGTGGCCGGGTGGATCTCCATGCACAAGAGCTGGACAATCGTGCCGGCAGCATTGCCTCGGTCTCCGGTAGCGCGCGAGTGGTCAGCAACAGCTTGATTGACAACTCCGGCGGCAGCATTCAAGCCGACACGGCGCTGGACCTCGAGGCACGCGGCATTTACAACAATGCGGGAGGCGCGGTGATCAGCACCGGCCCTGCCACCATCAGCACCGTGCTGCTGGACAATCTCGGCGGGCAGATCCAGTCGCTGGGAAACCTTGGCATCGAGGCGGCCAGCTTGGTCCATAACACCGCCGGTCTGATCCGGTCGAGCCGCGATCTGACCATCATTGCAGTCAATGTCATCAACAGCGCTACACACGCTGCTGCCGGCACCAAGGAAGGTGACGAAAACGGGAATGCAAATACGGCCCCTGTTGCAGCACTGCCTGGCAAGGGCATGGAAGGCCAGAATGTCAGTATCCGCACCGCCAACCTCGGCAATCATTCCGGTGTGATTCGCTCGAACACCGAGACGGTGCTCACCGTTGATGGCGGACTCGACAACCGTTTTGGTTTGATCAGTGGCGGCCAGTCCCTGACGCTGCAGGACAACACGCCAACCAGAACACTGGCGATCGATAACCAGGATGGCACCCTGATCGCCGGTGAGCAGTTGCGCATCAATGGCGACAGTCTTTCCGGCAACGGCAAAATCTTGACTCTTGGCCACAGCAACATCGGCCTGGCAGTGGACTTCACCAATCAGGGGCAAGTCATCGCCAACGGCACGCTGAGCCTGTCCACGCCTGGCAAACTCATCAACGATGGCACACTGGCTGCCGGCGAAATGCTGGCCATCGATGCTGGCACCATCGACAACCGGGCCGATGGTTCGATCAAGGCCGGCAATGTCGAACTGCACGCCAGTGACAGCCACACCTTGACCAATCGCGGCTTGATCGACGGGATCCACACCACGCTTGGCGCCATCACGCTCGACAATCTCGGCAGCGGCAGGATCTACGGCGACCGTCTGGCCATCACTGCAACGACCTTGAACAACCTGGCCGAACATGGCGCCGCGCCCGTCATTGCCGCGCGCGAGCGGCTCGATATGGGCGTTGACACCTTCAACAACAGCGATCACGCAAGCGTTTTCTCGGCCGGCGACCTAGCAATTGGCGCCGGGCTGGACGACCAAGGCCATGCCATTGGCCAGGCTGCCACCATCAACAACCATGGCGCCACCATCGAAGCGCTGGGCAACGCCGACCTCAGCGCCGGCACCATCAACAACATCAATCCGCACATCGCTGTAGCCAGAGTCGAAGTCGGCAAGGAAAACATCGTCGAGTACCAGGGCCAGGGTTCGCCCAACCGGTACCGCGAAGGGACACCGGGTGTCAGCCGGTTCTTTGACCAATCGTGGCACTTGCTCACGCCGGAAACCTGGTACGAAACCTGGAGCCAATATGTGTATGTGCGCACCACGACCGAGGACCGCATCGTCGCCAGCAATCCGGGACAGATCCTGGCCGGTGCAGCAATGCGTTTGCATGCCAACACCCTCAACAATGACGGCAGCCGCGTCATCGCCGGCGCTGCGATCACCGGCGCGATTGGCGAACTCAGGAACACTGAACTCGGTGGCGAGCGCATCACCACCGATGTCGGCGATGTGTTTGGCCACTGGCGCCAGCGCCGGCGCGGCATCGATGAACCCGGTGGCCCAAGTCAAGCGCCCTACCGGCCCGCGCCTGCCATTGAACACATTCCTCTCACGCCCACGGTCTATCAGTCCAATGCCAATCTTGATCATGGCAGCAAGGGCAGTGTCAATCCCGATGGCAGTACGCAGATCGGCGCATTGTCCACCGCCACCGTCAACCAGACGCCGGCTGCGGCCGATACAGCCGATGCCGCCCCGGCGACCTTGCGCAACGGCCAGCTTGTCACGCCGATCTTCCAGGTCATCGCTGCCAATGCAGCGTCGCCAGCAGGTGTTGCACCGACTGTCGTGCGCAGCGGCGGCGTTGCCACCAGCATTCCCGACAGCCGCCTGTTCGGCTTGAGACCGGCGCCCACTTCGCACTATCTGGTCGAGACCGATCCGGCCTATGCCAGCTACCGCAACTGGCTCAGCTCCGACTATCTCCTCAAGGCATTGAATCTCGATGTCAACACCATCCAGAAACGGCTCGGTGACGGTTTTTACGAGCAACGACTGGTGCGCGAACAAGTGGCCGAATTGACCGGCAAGCGTTTGCTCAAGGGTTATGCCAGCGATGAAGCGCAGTATCAAGCCTTGCTGGAGAACGGCGCCACCGTTGCCCGGGCCCGGCAACTCACGCCCGGCATTGCCCTGAGTGCCGAACAGATGGCGCAACTCACCAGCGACATTGTCTGGCTGGTGGAAAAAGACATTACCCTGCCCGATGGCAGCATCACCAGGGCGCTGGTGCCGCAGCTGTATGCCCATGTGCGGCAAGGCGACCTGCAATCGGGCGGCGCATTGATCGCTGGCGAGAATGTCACGCTGGATGTCGCCGGCAAGCTGCTCAATGGCGGCACCATCGGCGGCCGGCACGCAGTGCAGCTATCCGCTGACAACATCGACAACCTGGGCGGTCGCATACTTGGCGAAGATGCCGGCCTGCGGGCACGCGCCGATCTCAACAACATCGGCGGCACGATTGCCGCCAACAACAGCCTGTCGGCTCATGCCAGACGCGACCTCAATGTCACCTCCACCACGAACACGTCGACCAATGCGCAAGGCAGCCAGACCAATATCGCCCGGGTAGCCGGACTCTACGTAAGCGGAGCCAATGGCAGCTTGTCGGCTGGTGCAGGACGCGATGCAAACTTTACTGCCGCAGCAATCGTCAACGGCCAATCGGCTACAGAAGCATCGGGAACAACGCGCATCACTGCCGGCAACAACATCAACCTTGATACCGTGGCGCAGGGCCGGAGCAATCAATTTGCCTGGGATGGCAAAAACAGGCGCAGCGAGAGCGACACCACCGACACCGGCACGGGCATCCAGACCCAGGGCAACTTGACACTGCAAGCGGGCAACGACCTCAACGCCAAGGGTGCCAGCGTCAGCAGCACACGTGGTGACCTGCTGGTTGTGGCCGGCAATGACGTCAATCTCGTTGCAGGCCAAAACCGTCAGACCGTCGATGAAGCCCACCAGCACAAAGGCCGCAGCGGTGGTCTTGCCAGCCTGACGATCACGACGCACGACACGCTGGACCAGACCTCATCAACAGCGACGACGTTCTCCGGCAATACCGCAACCGTGGTTGGCAACCGCGACATCAACATTACAGGCAGCAATGTCGTCAGTGACCAGGCCACCATCCTGACGGCCGGGAACAATGTGAACCTTCTTTCCGCTTCCGACACCAGCGCCAGCATGACCAGCCGCACGGAAAAACGCTCAGGCGTAATGGGTTCCGGCGGCTTTGGCGTGACAGTCGGCAGCCAGCAGCAAAATGTCGACCAGACTGGTGTGCGCACCAGTGC
>JBPBPY010000365.1:0-8436 GCA_050954505.1 Janthinobacterium lividum | reverse complement strand
CGACCATCCATTATCAGATGGGCGGCATTCCAACCAACATCCACGGCCAGGTTGTCGCACCGAAGGATGGCAACCCGAATACGGTCGTCAACGGCCTGTATGCAATCGGCGAATGCGCCTGCGTATCGGTGCACGGCGCCAACCGCCTGGGCACCAATTCGCTGCTCGACCTGCTGGTGTTCGGCCGTGCAGCCGGCAACCATGTGGTGGCCAGCAAGCTGCATGAAAAGGAACACCTTGACCTGCCGGCCGGCGCCACCGACTTCGCCATGGAACGCCTGGCGCGGCTGGAATCGCACCAGGGTGGCGAAAAGGTGCAGGACGTGGCCAACGCCATTCGCACGACCATGCAAACCTACTGCGGTGTGTTCCGGACTGACAAATTGCTCGAACAGGGCAAGGCCGCGATCATGGAAATCGCCGAACGCTGCAAGAATGTCTCGTTCAACGACAAGTCGAAGGTGTTCAACACCGCCCGCGTCGAAGCGCTGGAACTGGACAACCTGATCGAAGTCGCCAAGGCCACCATCACCTCGGCCGTGGCGCGCAAGGAATCGCGTGGCGCCCATGCCCAGGATGACCACCCGACCCGCGACGACGTCGAATGGATGAAGCACACGCTGTGGTTCTCGAAGGGTAACGAGCTGCAGTACAAGCCCGTCATCACCAAGCCACTGACGGTCGATACCTTCAAGCCAAAGCCACGCACCTTCTAAGAGAAACCAAATGCCACGCACAATCAAGTTTCAGATTTACCGCTACGATCCGGACAAGGATGCCAAGCCGTACATGCAGGACCTGGAAGTCGAACTCAAGGACACCGACAAGATGCTGCTCGACGCACTGCAGCGCATCAAGGCCGACGTCGACGATTCGCTGGCGCTGCGCCGGTCGTGCCGCGAAGGTGTCTGCGGTTCCGACGCCATGAACATCAATGGCAAGAATGGCCTGGCCTGTACCACCAACCTCAACGAACTGAGCCAGCCGATCGTGCTGCGTCCGTTGCCAGGTTTGCCGGTGATTCGCGACCTGATCGTCGACATGACCAACTTCTTCAAGCAGTATCACTCGATCAAGCCTTACCTGATCAACGAGTCGATTCCGCCTGCCAAGGAGCGTCTGCAGTATCCGGAGCAGCGCGAAGAACTCGATGGCCTGTACGAATGCATCCTGTGCGCCTGCTGTTCGACCTCGTGCCCCTCGTTCTGGTGGAATCCGGACAAGTTCGTCGGACCTGCCGGCCTGCTGCAAGCCTACCGTTTCATCGCCGACAGCCGCGATGAAGCCACCGGTGCGCGCCTGGACAACCTGGAAGATCCATACCGCCTGTTCCGCTGCCACTCGATCATGAACTGCGTCGATGTCTGTCCCAAGGGTTTGAACCCGAACAAGGCCATCGGCAAGATCAAGGAGCTGATGGTTCGCCGCGCAGTCTGACGCAACCGTTCGAGCAAGGAGCAGCATGAGCACTACCCATCAGTCCGATCCGCATAACCGTGCCCGTCTGCGCTGGCGCAGCCGGCGCGGCCTGCTGGAAAACGATTTGATCCTGACGCGGTTTCTCGATGCCCGGGAAACCACGCTCACCGACGAGGAGGTCGACGCCTATACGCGTCTGATCGACTTGTCGGACATCGCCCTGATGAGCCTGTTGCTGGGCAAGGGCGAACCCGAAGGCGAACAGGACCTGCCGCATGTGCATGCCCTGCTGGCGCAATTACGGGTGGCATGAATGGCCCGCGAAAAGTAAGTAAACTGCATTCGTAACCGCATTTTTACCGCGAAGTACGTCGTGTTATTTGTCGATGTATCCGCTCACTCGAAGGAAGAGCCATGACCGTTTCTGAAAGCAAAGCAACCCTGTCGTTTACCGATGGCACACCATCACTCGACTTCCCGATCTACAAGGGCACTGTCGGCCCGGAAGTGATTGACATCCGCAAGCTCTACGGCGCAACCGGCAAGTTCACTTATGACCCCGGCTTCATGTCGACGGCGGCGTGCAATTCTTCCATTACCTATATCGATGGCGACAAGGGCGAGCTGCTGTACCGTGGTTACCCGATCGAGCAACTGGCTTCCAAGTGCGACTTCCTGGAAACCTGCCACCTTCTGTTGAATGGCGAATTGCCTACCGTGCAGGAGCGCGAGGAATTCACCAAGACCGTGACCCATCACACGATGGTGCATGAGCAGATGCAATTCTTTTTCCGCGGCTTTCGCCGCGACGCCCATCCGATGTCGGTCCTGGTCGGCACTGTCGGCGCACTGGCATCGTTCTACCATGACTCGCTCGACATCACCGACCCGGTCCATCGCGAAGTCTCGGCGATCCGCCTGATCGCCAAGATGCCGACGCTGGTGGCAATGACCTACAAGTATTCGGTTGGCCAGCCATTCGTCTATCCGCGCAACGACCTGTCGTACAGCGCGAACTTCCTGCACATGATGTTCTCGACGCCATGCGAAGAGTACAAAGTCAACGATGTCATGGTCCGTGCACTCGACCGCATCCTGACCCTGCATGCCGACCATGAGCAAAATGCCTCGACCTCGACCGTGCGCCTGGCAGGTTCTTCGGGCGCCAACCCGTTTGCGTGTATCGCCGCCGGCATCGCTTGCCTGTGGGGCCCGGCACATGGCGGCGCCAATGAAGCGGCGTTGAACATGTTGAAGGAAATCGGCACCGTCGACAACATTCCCGAGTTCGTCAAGCAGGTCAAGGACAAGAACTCCGGCGTCAAGCTGATGGGCTTCGGTCACCGGGTCTACAAGAACTACGATCCACGCGCCAAGCTCATGCGTGAAACATGCCACGAAGTGCTCGAAGAACTGGGCCTGCATGACGACCCCTTGTTCAAGCTGGCCATGGCGCTGGAAAAGGTCGCACTCGAAGACGAATACTTCGTTTCGCGCAAGCTGTATCCGAACGTCGATTTCTATTCGGGCATCGTGCAGTCGGCGCTGGGCATTCCAGTGTCGTTATTTACGGGCATCTTCGCCATGGCGCGCACCGTCGGCTGGATCGCCCAGTGGAATGAAATGATTTCCGATCCTGAACAGAAGATCGGCCGTCCACGCCAGTTGTTCGTCGGTTCGACCACACGCGATGTGCCGTCGATCGAGCAACGCAAGGCTGCCAAGTAATTTCCGGCGGCACTGGCTCGCCCGGTGTTGATGCGGTAGTCACCTTGCTCGCGTCATGAAGTTTTTGCCTTCATGGCGTCGATCAGGTAAAGGCGGTTCGACATCGTGCGCAGTTCGAAAGTAAAAAACGCGGCCAGTCCGCGTTTTTTTTTGTCGGTCAAAACAGTCAGGACCTCGGCAGGGAGGCCATGGTCAAGCTTATGCCGCCACCCAATTCCATCTTCCCGGAAATGCCTGAATTACAACGGTGGAGGAAAATTGTCTGCCCGAAGCAAGCTCCGTAAAGTTGCTTCTGCTTTGGGGCGTGGGACGATTCTTCATTTCAAAACAGGATGTCAGGGCGATTACGCCATGTTGTCTGGCGTGATTCAGCCAAGCCGTACGTGGTTTAAAAATTTACCAAAAGGAATATTTCTTTACCGACTTATTCTTTTGTGTTGTAATCAACCATGTCATTTTCGAACCCATTTCAATCCGGCTTCACCCAAACCGCGGCCTCGCGCTTCCTGATCATCGATCATCCTTCCGATTGATACCTGGCACATGTGCGATCAATTCATTCTTGAAGAACTGGAAAAACGACTCCTGTTCTCTGCCGATGCCGGCATGATCGCCATGGCAATGGGGACAACACTTGCTGCCGAATCAGCGCTGTACCAGGGTGCGGTATTGCCTGCAGCAGCGCCCGCTGCGAGCAGCGTCTCCGGTCAGGAAACCCAAACGCGCCGCGAACTGGTGTTCATCGACGGCGCAGTCGACGATGCCGCCGGACTTGCCAGCCAGCTGCGTTCGCAGCACGATGACGGCCGTGTGCTGGAAGTGTATGTGCTCGACGGCGCGAAAGATGGCGTGGCGCAGATCAGCGCGGTGCTCGCCGATCGGCATGACGTCAACGCCGTGCACATCATTTCCCACGGCAGCGATGCCGAACTGCAGCTGGGCTCGACGGCACTGAACGGCGCAACGCTGTTCGGCAATGCCGTGGCAATCTCGACATGGGGTGAGGCACTGGTGAGCGGCGCAGATATTTTGCTGTATGGCTGCGACGTTGCGCAGAGCGCCACAGGACAGCAGTTCGTCAACGCCATTGGCCAACTGACTGGCGCAGACATCGAGGCCAGCGTCAACCTCACCGGCAGCAGCCTGCTGCAAGGCGACTGGAATCTGGAATACCAGCATGGTGGAATCGAGACCAAGGTTGCGCTGAGCAACCAGGCGCAGACCAGCTACCAGGGCGTGCTGGCCACATTCACCGTCAGCACAAACGCCGACAGCGGTCCCGGGTCCTTGCGGGATGCGCTTGCCAGTGCGAATGCCAGCGCCGGAACCGACACCATTCAGTTCGCCATTGGTGCCGGCACCATCACCCTGGCCACCAGTTTGCCGGATATTACCGATACGACGATCATCGATGGCCGTACGGCGAGCGGATACAGTGGCACGCCTGTCATTGAAATCAATGGCAATGGCAATGGCATCGGCTTGTCATTCAGTTCCAGCTCAGACGGATCGGCGGTATATGGTTTGTCGATCACGAATTTTTCCACATATGGCATCGCCTTGCAGACCGGCGCCGACCAGAATACGATCCAGGGGAATTATCTGGGCCTGCGCCCCGACGGCGTCACGGCCTTGGGCAATGGCGGCGGCATCATGATTGCCTCGGCAGACAACCTGATCGGGGGTACCACTGCAGCGCAGCGTAATGTCGCATCGGGCAATTCCGGCTCCGGCATCATTGCGATGGACAGTGTTCGCACGACCATCCAGGGTAACTATCTGGGTACCAATGCCGCCGGCACTGCGGCGCTGCCGAACTACTACAACGGCGTGTACGCGAGCGGCGGCTCGGATCTGCTGATCGGCGGCACACTTGCCGGAAGTGGCAACCTCATTTCCGGCAACCTGAACCAGGGGGTGTTTCTTGACGGTGTGACGGGCCTGACAATCCAGGGCAATCAGGTTGGCACCAATGCCGCTGGCACCTCTGCCATTGGCAATGGCACCTATGCCGGAATTTTCATCCGCTCCAGCGAGAATGTCCTCGTTGGTGATACCACGGCGGCAGGCCGCAACCTGGTTTCCGGCAACAGTGGCGATGGCATCTACGTGGAGACGTCGGACAACGTGCAGGTGATCGGCAATTATGCCGGCACCGATATCAGCGGTACATTGGCCATCGCAAATTCCTATACCGGCATTTCCATCTTCAGTGGCAGCAACATTACAGTGGGTGGTACCGCACCAGGCAGCGGCAATCTTTTATCAGGCAACAACGGTGCCGGCATGTTTACAGGCAACGCGGTCTCGGGCCTGGTCATCCAGGGAAATCTGATTGGATTGAATGCCGCAGGAACAGCGGCTCTGGGCAACCAGATATCCGGCCTCCAGATCAACGGCACCGGCATACTGGTCGGCGGCGGCGTGGCGGGTGCAGGAAACGTCATATCGGGAAGCCAGCATGATGCAATCGTCATCGCGTCGTCCGGCAATTTCGTCTATGGCAATTACCTTGGCACGGATATCTCTGGCTTGGTGACCATTGGGAATGGCTATTCCGGCGTCAAGGTAACGGCGTCGAACAATACGGTAGGCAGTACCACACCTGGTTACGGCAACCTGATCCGCGGCGGCAACGAGGGGGTGTTTGTCGGCGCCGGTGCGACTGGTGTGACGATTTCAGGGAATCTCATCAACGGCAATCGCAATCTCGGCATCGAACTCGACATTCCGTATGGCGTCACGCCCAATGATGCTGGTGATGCAGATACTGGCGCCAACGACCAGCAAAATTATCCCGTCATTCTCGGGTCCGAGGCCAATGCTTCCACCATCCTGATCAACGCGGTCCTCAACAGCAAACCCTTGACCACCTATATGGTGGAATTTTTCGCCAGCAGGAATGTGAATGCTTCCGGCTACGGCGAAGGGGAAAAATATCTTGCATCGACCTGGGTCACCACGGATGCCAACGGCAATGCCAGCCTGTCGATGACCTTCGATAATGCCGCAAACGTTGGTCTCTGGCTCAGTGCCACCGCGACGGATGTGAGCACCGGCGACACCTCCGAATTTGCCCGCAGCATACGCGTGGTACAGACCAACCAGCCGCCGCTCGGCGCGGACAAGACGGTGGCCACGCTGGAAGACCACAGCTATACCTTCAGCGTCGGCGACTTTGGTTTCAGCGATCCGCAAGACAATCCGGTCGACGCTTTTGCAGGCGTATTCCTGGCCAGCTTGCCGGCTGTTGGCAGCTTGACCAATGGCGGCATGGCCGTAGCCGTCAACAGTCTGATCTCGGCCGCCGATATCGGCGCCGGCAAACTGGTCTACAGTCCCCTTGCTGGCGACCATGGCGCCGCACTTGCCCGCTTCACCTTCAAGGTAAAGGACAATGGCGGCGCGGCGATCGCCGGTTCGGATACCGACCAGATCGCCCGCACCATGACCATCGATGTGGTCTCGGTCAACAATGCGCCCACCGGCAGCGATCACATGCTGACGGTGCAGGCGGGTCTGTCGTATGTATTCGACGCCACTGACTTTGGCTATCAAGACATGGCGGACCATCCTGCCGACCGCTTTGCTTCAGTGCTGGTGGTCGATCTGCCGGCCTCTGGCGTTTTGCGTGTCGATGGGAAACCGGTATCGGCGGGGAGCATCGTCGGCAGGGACGCAATCGATGCTGGCCGGTTCAGCTTCACCGCCGCGCCATTTTCGACGCTGGCAGCAGTGCTGCAATTTTCCTTCCGGGTCGGTGACGATGGCGGGGTCGCCAACGGCGGTGCCGATCGTGATGTGCTGGCGCGGTTGATGACGATGAATGTCTTGCCTGATCTTGCCGTCACACAGTTCCAGACCGGTACGGTCGCCGCGCCGCTGAACACCAACAACAATCTGCCAGCACCATTGCAAGCCGTCGCGGAACAAGCTGCCGTGCAGCGCCCCCCTGTGGAGGCCGCCGCTGCTGCATCGGCCCGCGCTACGAGCGTTGCGCCGAATCCTGCACCGCTGTTGTTTGCCATTGCGCCGATTCCGCCAAGTGCGCAATTCACGAATGTGGTCAATGCAGACGCTACCCTGCAGGCTTCGCGGATTGATCCGTGGCAGGTGGCGGCCATGAAAGGCATGAGCGGCCGTCCTGCGGACCAGTCATCCGTGCAACAGCATGGCCTGCGCGACCATGCCGGCCTGCAGCAGCGCTCACTGGAGCGTCGCGACGGGATTGCAAGCCAGGCCGGTACCGGCAAGGCAAGCGGCGCCGCCGCGTTGCCGGTCAGGGCACATTTCATCGACACCGGAACCACACAGATCATCGTTACCCGCGCCGAGCCGGTTCGTATCGAAGCTGCGCTGGCAGTCACGGTGCTCGGCGGGGTATGGATGATTGGACGCAAGGTTGCATTGCTGGCCAGTCTGCTTTCAACCGTGCCAGGCTGGATGCGCCTCGATCCATTGCCTATCCTCGACAGCGCCGACGACGAGCCCGAAGAGATGCCCGAGGAGACAGCGCAATCGGCCGAGGTCGAGCACTTGTTCACCGTGTCGGACCAGGCGCAGGAGGCGGATGAACAAAAACAGGTGGACCCCGAGTCTGCCGATTGAGGCGTTGGCATGGAAAGGGCAGAAGCCAAGCTGTTTTTGCCGGCAACCGGCAGTTGCTTCGGCCATCGTTGCCAGTTATGGCGCACCCGCTGCGCGCTTGCAAAGTGCCAATGCGTTCCCGCACGGATGGCTTCACGGCGCGCAGCATTGGCTGCAAAACCTTGTAGTGAGAAAGATTGATGAAAACCATGTGGAACCTGTGACCCCGGCGCGCCACTCATGGAGGTCCAATAACGGGGGAGTGGTCATGGGTGTCATTAACGGTGCGCTGTACACGCCACAGCCGCGGATTACGCAGGAACATGATTCAGCGCGTGAAGGAAAGCCGTCGTCGCCACCGACCGCGAGCTCGACGAGCAGCGAGACCGCTAGTTTACCCAAATATGCGCTGACGGCATCGGCAAGAAGCCGCATCCTGCGCCAGCATCAGATGGCAGAGACAGTGCATAAAGAGGGTGACGTCGCCGCAAGTCTGCCGACACCGAGCCTGGATGCGGCGCTTGAAGCCAGGGCTGCGTCGAGCCATGCTGCAACGCCGACTACAACGGCACCGACACCATTTGAATCAGATATCGACGCCATGGTCAGTTCGGGCCTGGAAGCAATGCCATCGCAGACCTCGAAGACGCCGTTTGAATCAAGCGTCGACGCCATGGTCAGCTCAGGCCTGGAAGCAATGCC
>JBPBPY010000257.1:0-8476 GCA_050954505.1 Janthinobacterium lividum | reverse complement strand
TGTCGCTCGGCATCGAGACCATGGGCGGCCTGGTGGAGAAAGTCATCCCGCGCAACTCGACCATTCCCTGCGCCCGCGCGCAAGAGTTCACCACCTTCAAGGATGGCCAGACCGCCATGGCGATCCAGATCGTCCAGGGCGAGCGCGAACTGCTCAGCGACAACCGGGCGCTGGCGCGCTTCGAATTGCGCGGCATTCCCGCCATGGTGGCTGGGGCGGCGCGTATCCGCGTGACTTACCAGGTCGATGCCGACGGTCTGCTGGCGGTCTCCGCACGCGAACTGACCTCGGGTGTGGAAGCCTCGATCACCGTCAAGCCATCGTATGGGCTGGAAGATGAACAGATCACCCGCATGCTGCAGGATTCGTTTGCCTCTGCCGACATCGACATGAAGCTGCGCGCCCTGCGCGAGGAACAGGTGGACGCCGAACGCATTGTGCTGGCGACCCAGTCGGCGCTTGATGCCGACGGCAATCTGCTCAGCGAGCAGGAGCGTGCCGACGTGATGGGTTTGATGGAGCAAGTGCGCCAGGTCGCCGGCGCCAGCGACCATGATGCCATCAAGCGCGTGGTGGAAGCACTGGCCAAAGGCACCGAGGAATTTGCCGCCCGCCGCATGGACCGCAGTGTGCGCGATGCCTTGTCGGGCAAGCGGCTCGATGAAATTGCTTGAACAAGACGCCTTTGCCCGGGTTCGTCCGGGCGGGTTCAAGGCTGCCAGCCGGAGCTGATGACCTCGATGCAGCGCGAGACGCCGTTTGGCGGAATTTGACCAGAAAATATTAGGAACGTAACATGCCGCAAATCGTTGTCCTGCCTCACCCAACCTTGTGTCCCGCCGGCCTGGTATTCCAGGCCACCGCCGGTATGTCGCTGTGCGATGCACTGCTGCAGCGGGATATCGAAATCGAGCACGCCTGTGAAAAGTCCTGCGCCTGCACCACCTGTCACGTGATCGTGCGGGAAGGGTTTGCCTCGTTGAACGAGCCCGAAGAAAAAGAAGAAGACTTGCTCGACATGGCCTGGGGACTGGAGGCGCAATCGCGCCTGTCGTGCCAGGCCATGGTGGGCGATGTCGACCTGGTGGTCGACATTCCCAAGTACACCATCAACCACGCCCGCGAAGAAAACTGAGGTCGATCAACCGCGCCGGGTCAGGTAGCCATCCACCACCCGCACCTGGTCGCCG
This sequence comes from Janthinobacterium lividum, assembly GCA_050954505.1. GTDB lineage: Bacteria > Pseudomonadota > Gammaproteobacteria > Burkholderiales > Burkholderiaceae_D > JAQGMO01. The sequence goes on along the minus strand of JBPBPY010000257.1, from coordinate 7,286 downwards.
CTGTTCCACTCCGGCGCATGGTTGTAGGGGAAATTCCTGATCGTGCCGTTTTCCATGCGCACACGCACTTCATAGGTTTGTGCCGTGCGGGTGCGTTTTTCCACTTCATTGCCGGCAAAACCGCCACCGACCGCACCGGCCACGGTGGCCACCGAGCGACCATTGCCACCACCAACCTGGTTGCCAAGCAAGCCGCCAACGATGGCCCCTGCGGCTATGCCCAGGCCGCTGGGCTGCTGGCGCGTTTCCACTGCCCGCACCGACTCCACCCGGCCGCATGCATTGCATACCGCTGGCGCACGGGCGACCGCTACCGGCTTTTCATACTGGTCATAGCGAGCAGTGCTTGCCCTTGGCTGCGGGCTGTTACGGTTGCGCTCTTCCCGTGTAGCGGCTTCCGCAGCCAGCCGTGCATTGGCTGCATCGGTCTGCGCGCGTTTGGCATTTGCTGCGGTGATTTCGGCTTGCTTCTGGGCTTCGAGCGCGTTGGCATTGGCGATTTCAGCTGCCGTCGGCGCCTTGGCGGTTTCGACGACCGGGGAGTTGGTGCCGTGTGATGTCGGCAGGATACCAGTGATGGCAGCCACGCCAACCAGACTGACCAGTACGACCGATGCGGCAGCAGCACCTACCAGTGGGTGGATGCGGCTCGATTTGTTGGTTTCGTTTTCCATCTCTCTCTCCTGTAATTTCAATTCACGCTTGCTGCGGCCCGCTAGGGCTTCGTTCAAGTTGCGGTGACCATGCTTTGATTATTGAAGCAATCGTCAGTTCCGTGTGTGGGTATCCTGTGTCATCTGTAAGTCGATGTAACCTCGGATCGTCCTGGAAGATGTTTCACCAGGTTAGGCAGTCAAGGCCAGTCGCGCATGACTGTCTGGTCAGATGTCGGACACGCCAATGCCGAATGCTTTATTGCTACCATGAAGTATCAGGCGGAACAAATCGAAGATTATTGATTTTTGACAACTAAAATGCTGGTGGTCGAGTTCAGCACGCTTTATAGCGAAGAGCGGTACGCACGGTGCTCAGTGGGGCAGCAGCGAAACAGGGCAGTAGGGAAAGAGAGAACTGCAGCAATGGCTATTGAGACAGCGGGATCGAAAAAGAGGGTGTCGAGCAATACGTAAAGGAATCAGGGCAAGCCAGCATGACTGGCTTGCCCCTTGCAACAGCATGGTTTGTAACTAGCCGAATCAGTCCTCGCGGCGCAGATGCGGGAACAGGATCACATCGCGGATATTTGGCGAATCGGTGATCAGCATGATCAGCCGGTCGATGCCGATGCCGCAGCCGCCGGTTGGAGGCAGGCCGTATTCCAGTGCCCGGATGTAATCGGCATCGTAGTACATGGCTTCTTCATCGCCGGCATCCTTGGCTGCAACCTGCGCCTGGAAACGCGCTGCCTGGTCCTGGGCATCGTTGAGCTCGGAAAACCCGTTGGCGATTTCGCGCCCGGTAATGAACAGTTCGAAGCGCTCGGTAATGCCCGGCTCGGTATCGGAGGCGCGCGCCAGTGGCGAGACTTCGACCGGATAATCGACGATATAGGTCGGCTCCCACAATTGCGACTCGGCGGTTTCCTCGAACAGCGCCAGTTGCAGCGCGCCCAGGCCGGCAGTGGCGAAGGGCTTGACGCCGAACTTCAGGAGTTCCTGCTTGATGAAGGCGCTGTCGTTCAGCTGTTCAGTCGTGTAGTGCGGCGCAAACTTGTTGATCGCCTCGACGATGGTCATGCGATGAAACGGCTTGCCCAGGTCGAGTTCGCGGCCCTGGTAGGTCAGCGTCGCGGTGCCATGGGCATCGATGGCGGCCTGGCGGATCACGGCTTCGGTGAAATCCATCAGCCAGCGGTAGTCGACATACGCGGCGTAGAACTCCATCATGGTAAATTCCGGATTGTGGCGCGGCGACGTGCCTTCATTGCGGAAATTGCGGTTGACTTCAAACACGCGGTCAAAGCCGCCCACCACCAGGCGCTTCAAATACAGTTCCGGCGCAATGCGCAGGTACATCTGCATGTCGAGCGCGTTGTGATGGGTGATGAAGGGCTTGGCCGCGGCGCCGCCGGGAATGGCATGCAGCATTGGCGTCTCGACTTCCATGAAATCGTTCTTTTCCATGAAGCGGCGGATCGACGACATGGCCGCAGTGCGGGCCTTGAACGTGCGGCGCGTTTCCTCGCTCATGATCAGGTCGACATAGCGCTGGCGGTATTTGGTTTCCTGGTCGGCCAGGCCATGGAATTTGTCCGGCAGCGGACGCAGCGACTTGGTCAGCAGGCGCAGAGCCGTGACCTTGACCGACAGCTCGCCGGTCTTGGTGCGAAACAGCGTGCCTTCGGCGCCGAGGATATCGCCAAGGTCGTAATGCTTGAAAGCCTGGTGCGCGTCGACGCCGGTGACGTCGTTGGTAATGTAAAGCTGCATGCGGCCATCAGCCAGCGGACCCGATGCATCCTGGATGGTGGCAAACGACGCCTTGCCCATGACGCGTTTCAACATCATGCGGCCGGCCACCACTACCTTGATGGCTTGCGGCTCCAGCACCTCATTGACGATCCCTTCGTACTGCGCATGCAGTGCCGCCGCCTTGTGCTGCGGACGGAAGTCATTCGGAAAAGCCACGCCCTGTTCGCGAATCGCGGCCAGCTTGCTGCGCCGTTCCAGGATGATGGAACTCTCATCCTTTTCTTCGACCAGTGCGGAATATTTGTCAGTCATCATCTTCTCTACTACCTTTATTGCGTGTTAAACGCCTTGCTTGAGCGAAGCGGCGATGAAGTCGTCGAGATCGCCATCGAGCACTGCCTTGGTATTGCCGGTTTCAAAGCTGGTGCGCAAATCCTTGATGCGCGACTGGTCGAGCACATACGAGCGGATCTGGTGACCCCAGCCAACGTCGGTCTTCGAGTCTTCCAGCGATTGCTGGGCGCTCATGCGGATGCGCAGTTCATGTTCGTACAGGCGCGACTTGAGCATTTCCCAGGCTTCGGCACGGTTGCGGTGCTGGCTGCGGTCGTTCTGGCACTGCACCACGATGCCGGTCGGCGCATGGGTCAGGCGCACGGCGGAATCGGTCTTGTTGATATGCTGTCCGCCAGCGCCTGAAGCACGGTAGGTATCGACACGCACATCGGACGGGTTGATGTCGATTTCGATCGAATCATCGACCTCGGGATAGACGAACAGGCTGGAGAACGACGTGTGGCGGCCGTTGGCGGAATCGAAGGGCGACTTGCGCACCAGGCGATGCACACCAGTTTCCGTGCGCAGGAAACCATAGGCATAATCGCCTTCGACTTTCAGCGTGGCGGTCTTGATACCGGCCACTTCACCATCGGATTGCTCGAGGATTTCTGCCTTGAAGCCCTTGCGTTCGCAATAACGCAGGTATTGGCGCAGCAGCATCGAGGCCCAGTCCTGGGCTTCGGTACCGCCGGCGCCGGCCTGGATATCGATGAAGCAATTGTTGGCATCCATGGGATTGGCGAACATGCGCCGGAATTCCATGCTTTCGATGGTGGCTTTCAAGCCTTCGGTATCCTGCTCGACGGCCAGCAGCGTTTCTTCATCCTGCTCTTCGCGCGCCATCTCGAACAGGTCGGCAGCGTCGCGCAAGCCGGCCTGGGCGCTGGTAAGCGTGAAGACGATGTTTTCCAGCGATTTTTTTTCCTTGCCAAGATCCTGCGCGCGTTTCTGGTCGTTCCAGACGGTGGGATCTTCCAGCTCGGCGTTGACTTGCTCTAGTTTCTCCGACTTGTTATCGAAGTCAAAGATACCTCCGAAGTTCGACTTCACGGGTGCTGAGGTCGGACAACAGCGCGGAGAGGGAGTTGAGGCGTTCGGCTTCCATGATGGGTATTCCTGGCTGATCAAACCCTGCATTATACCTGAGGGCAGGACGTGGCCGGACCGGGTTGCGGGGTGCAAAGCGCGGGTAATGTGGAGCGGTTTCCGGCAGCGGGCAGGGTGGGTACCTTGCTCGCGTTCGCCTGGTTCAGGGTCTGTCGCCGCTCGACTTTGCGTTAATCCCGCCGTGCTTGATGCAGGTCTAAGCAGTGGGATTGGCCCGGTTCTATAGTTTTCTGCATCAACCCATTGGCGTTATGCCATCTGCGGCATCTTGCCCTCCGTCCCCAACAAAGGAAATACCATGACCACGACCACGACAACCGATTACGCTTCCGAAGTCGAACGCACTGCCGCCTTGCACCGCAAAATCCAGCATGAAATCGACGCCATCGACAAGAAGAATGCGGCAGCAGACCAGGTAGCGCAAGAAGCCGCCGAAAAAACTGCCGTGCAGGCGGGCGCACGCAAGCAGCCCGAACTGCCCTATGGGCAGCAGCATCAGGACAAACCCGGCATCGAGGCGCAGCTCGAACCGCGTCCGCAATTCATGGCGCCCGATTACAAGGGCAGTGGCAAGCTCGAAGGCATGAAGGCGGTGATCACCGGTGCGGACTCCGGCATCGGCAGGGCAGTGGCGGTTCTGTTCGCGCGCGAAGGCGCCGACGTGACCATCATTTATCTCAACGAGCATGAAGATGCGCAAGAGACCAAACGCTGTGTGGAAAAGGAAGGCCGCTCTTGCCTGGTCATTTCCGGCGATGTGCGCAATGCCGGCTTTTGCAAGGCAGCCGTGGACCAGTCCGTCATGCAGTTCGGCAAGCTCGATATCCTGGTCAACAATGCCGCTTTCCAGATGCATGCAGCAGACATCAACGACATTACCGAGGAACATCTCGACATGACATTCCGCACCAATATTTATGGCTACTTCCATATGGTGCAGGCGGCTTTGCCGCATTTGAAGTCTGGTTCGGCAATCGTCAACACCGGTTCGGAAACCGGTCTGTTCGGCAGTGAAAAGCTGCTTGACTATTCCTCGACCAAGGGTGCGATCCATGCATTTACCAAGGCGCTGGCATCGAACCTGGTGGCCAAGGGCATTCGCGTCAATGCGGTAGCACCGCGACCGATCTGGACGCCCTTGAATCCTGCTGATCGCGCGGCCGAAGAAGTGGCGAAATTCGGCGCTCACACCGATATGAAAAGGCCGGGGCAGCCTGAAGAGGTTGCGCCGGCCTATGTGTTTCTGGCTGCTCCGGTTTGTTCAAGCTTCATCACCGGGGTGGTGCTGCCGGTGATGGGAGGTGTTACGCCGTAAAGTAGTCAACCTTCCGGTCTTGCAATGCATGATGTGATCATTTATTCATGGATGGTCAGCAAATCGCACCCGCTGCACGCGTGCGGCATCCCGAAGGATTTACAACCCAAAGAATTTTTCCATCGGCTTGCAGCGTTCCATCAAGTTGATACCAGTCAACTGCCGTAATACCACGACTTGCAGCTGGGATGATCCGTATGGACGCTGCTGTGCCACCTGCGGTAATCTCGAATCCGGTGGTTCTGATCAGGCCATTGGCATTGTCTGCGGGGGGAGTTGGCAGGCCTGACGCAGTTGCCGCTGCTGTGGGCACGCCGGCATTAATTGCCATTACTGTGAATGACGGAGTGTTTACTGCGGTATCCAAGCAGTCACCGGATTGCGCACAGACTTCCAGCGCCAGTTTATAAGGGGAACTGGCGGAAACGATTTCAGTAAATCGCGCTTTCAACTGGTAGTTCTGATACGCCGGAATCGCAATTGCCGCGAGAATTCCGATGATCGCCACCACAATCATCAACTCGATCAGGGTAAAACCCTGTTGTACTTTCTTTGCATTCACGAAGTTGGTCATGTCAATACTCCTTAGGCTGGTTTAACACTTGTGGTCTCGAGTCAGCATCTACGATAAGTTTCTGCAAGTATGTAATTGCATGCGCCGTGCCAGCTCTTTTGGGTGATCTGCGACCCCATTTCCTGAAAGGAATGGCAACGATGTCGCAATCGTTTTGCGACATCGTCTCCATGTCGGGACTGGTTCGGGACACCACCCTTTCATGTCGCAACTTCATCGGAAATGTCGAGATGCACCATGCAGCCAGAGTTCAACAGTCAGCAGGGGAGATTGAAATCGATTTACGGTTGGCTGGACTGCTCACCGGTAAAACCAGCAAGACCATGCAGCGCTGGTGCCTGGAAGGCGTGTTGCCGTCGCGGGTAGTGGACCAGCGCGGCAAGCGGCTGGTGGCAGTCAGTGCAGTCTTGCCGCACACGCCCTTGAACGAAGAGGATGGTGCACTTGTCGCCCTGGCCGCAGCGGGAGATGCCGAGGCGTTTGATGAACTCGGTGTGTTGTACCTGGAAGCAGGCCTGCCGGAACTGGCATATGAATGGTTTTCCCTGGCTGCGAAAGCTGGGCACGCCGACGCCATGCACTGGCTATCGAAAATCCATATCTATGGCGGGATGGGGAAAGAGAAAAACGAAGCGCTTGGATGGAGCTGGCTGGCTGCTGCTGCGGCCAAGGGACACCAGATTGCCAAGGCGCAGTGTGCCATGCTCGGCATGTGTGGTGATCGCAGCGACAAGGCTTGAGAGTCAGCCCGGCCAGATTGCACTGGCCGGACTCGAAAGGTCAATCCGGCCTTGCTACACCGGCAAGAGTTGACGAGTCAGCCCGGCCTGATTGTACGTGCCAGGGCTGAAGAATCAACCCGGCCTGCATGTACTGGACAGCGTTGAAGAGTCAGCCCGGCCTGATGGTACCGGCCAAAGTTGCAGTATCAGCCCGGCCTGCGTGCATCTGCCACGCTTGAGGAATGAACCTCGGCCTGGTTTGTTTCTTCGTTACGGATTCGGCAGGAATCTGGTTCAGACCAGACCCTCTGCTTCCAGCGTCTCGCGCACCTTGGTGCGTGCGCCGACGCGTTCCTTGAGTGCCGAAATCTTTGGATACTTGCCCAGGTCTACGCCAACCTTGCCGGTCCAGTTCAAGACGGTAAACAAATAGGCGTCCGCTGCAGTGTAGGCATCGCCAGCGATGTAGTCCTGGTTGGCGAGCTTCTTTTCCAGCGGCGTCAGCCTGCGGTCGATGACCGCTTTTTGCACGTCGCGCATTTCAGGCGTGTAGTTCGGATTGAACAGCGCGCCAATTTGCTTGTGTATTTCGCTGGCGACAAAATTCAATGCTTCCATTTCATGATAGCGCGCCATGGTGCCAGCTTTGGCATCCAGGCCGGATTCGGATTTCTGGTCGGCCAGGTATTGGCAAATGATTGCAACCTCGGTCAGCACTTCACCGTTATCCAGTTGCAGTGCTGGCACATACCCCTTGGGATTGATCTGCCAGAAATCGCCACCGTCTTCAGTCTTCTTGTTCGGGATATCCACTTTCA
>JBPBPY010000219.1:0-8478 GCA_050954505.1 Janthinobacterium lividum | reverse complement strand
CCGCGCAAGGTGTCGCACAGCTTTTCCACCACCTTGGCGGTGAAGCGGATGCCGAGCAGTTCCTGGGAGATGGTTTCCTGCGCCTTGATGTAGGGCTTGGAGTCGTAGCCCTCTTTTTCAAACGCCTTGCGCATGCGGTCGAACTGCACCGAAATGACAGAGAATTTTTCCAGCGCGTCGCGCTTGAGCTGTTCGAGCTGCTCGGCTGAAAACCCGGCAGCACCCGACGCACTTCCCTCTTCCTCGTCTTCTTCCTGCTCCTGCTCTTCTTCGTCTTCCTCTTCCTCGGCCGCAGCCGCGACTGGCGCCACCACCATCACATCGTCGCTGGCATTCAGGTCGACCAGTCCATCGACGACTTCATCGATTTTGATTTCGTCCTTGCCGATGCGCTCGGCAGCCAAGAGGATTTCCGCAATCGTGGTAGGGCATGCCGAGATGGCCTGGATCATGTCCTTCAAGCCATCTTCGATGCGCTTGGCAATTTCGATTTCGCCTTCGCGCGTGAGCAGCTCGACCGAACCCATTTCGCGCATGTACATGCGTACCGGGTCGGTGGTGCGGCCGAAGTCGGAATCGACGGTGGAGAGAGCTGCTTCTGCAGCGGCCTCGGCATCGTCGTCGCTGGCGACGGTGGCGACATTATCGGAAAGCAGCAGCGACTCGGCATCAGGCGCATGCTCGTACACCGCAATGCCCATGTCGTTGAAGGTACCGATGATGCCTTCGATGGCTTCCGGATCGACGATGTTTTCGGGCAGATGGTCATTGATTTCGGAATAGGTCAGGAAGCCGCGTTCCTTGCCGAAACGGATCAGCGTCTGGAGCTTTTGCCGGCGCCGCTCGAGTTCTTCCTCGGTGGCTTCGGTATCGCTGGAAAACGCATCCTTGAGCAGCGCGCGCTCCTTGGCCTTGCGGTCCTTGGCCTTGGCCTTGTCGACTGCCTTCAATTCGGCCCGCTCGACCGCGTTGAGGGCAGCGATCTCTTCATTCTCGGGCTGGAATTCCTTTGGCTTGCGGCCCCGCCGGCCCGGGACTTTCACCGACGGCAGGATGTAGCCCGAAGTATCGATTGCCGCCAGCGCTGCAGCATCGGTGGTCTGGCTGACACCGGAACCGATCATCACGGACATGTCCTGCCGGTTGTCGGCCGGCGGCGTATTCTTTGTCGGCTTGGCGCCGTCACTGGATTCGGATTTCTTTGTCGTCACAGAGGCTTTCAATTGAGCAGAGACCAGTTTTGAAACAATGTTTGACGTCTTCTTTCCTGCTGACCTGTCTGGCGCCTTGACCGGCACGCGCGCGATCTGCTTCGCTGCCTGCACGGTTTCCTGCCCGGCGACCTTCTTCGTTTTTGATTTTACCGCAGCGACACGCTTAACCGGGGCGAGCTTGCGATTTGGCTTTTCCGCTGCCATGGGCGCAGCGTTCATCGCAGTGGCGGGGCGCGTCGATGAGGCCCTGGATTTTGCTGCCGGGCGTACGGTTTTCGCGGTTTTCTTCATTGCATTCGCCATGGGTTTGACTGCCGATGGATGATTTGAATGACCTTTGCCTGCCTGTACGTTACTTGTATTTTATTCGCCGGCGCAATCATGGCGCCGTGATTTTTCTTGTACTTTTGCCGCGCTTCCGATTTTCCTGGCGGGCTTTTGGCGGCGTCCCCGAATCCTCGCCCAGGCCGGCCGAGCGCGCCTTTGCCCCGGCAATGTTTCACAATACCAGTCCTAAGGTATTGAATCAAAAGCAATTAATTATAACATTCCGTCCTGATCTGCAAGACATTTGCGGTCACTTCCATTGGTAACCACAAGTCCTGGGCAGTTCCATGTCGCAGCGCGCAGGTCAAGTGATCCGCAAGGCTTTTTCCGCATCGGCTTCACGGCGCAGCTGGTCCTGCAGCAGACTCAGTTCGCGGTAGCGCATGCGCGCCTCATCGTTCTGCAGTCCCGAAGCGGCAAGCTGGTCCTGCTCGGCCTTCAAGGTCTTCATCTTGGTTTGCCTGACTGCGCCGGCAAGCTCAACACGGGCCACTTCCAGCTGGCTTTCCGAATCGGCAGCGATTTCGGCAATCAGCGCATCGAAGTCTGCGCCGCCACTGCGCAGGTGCTCGGCCAGGATGGCAAAATTTGCACTCGGACCCATGGCGCGGCTGGCATCGATCAGCAGGGTCAGCATGGCGCCTTCATCGGGCGCATGGTCGAACAATACCCGCAATGCGGCGTCGTCGAGCTCGGCTGCCAGCAGCGGGTGCGCCACCAGGATGCGCATCACCTGCCGCTCCAGTGCCAGTGGCGGTGGGCGCTTGCCGCGCGGCGGCGGCGCCTTGGCGCGCGTGATCGGCATGCTCAATTCAAACAGCGACTCGATCTCGCCTGCCGTGGTCATGGTCAGCTGCGCCAGGCTGCGCACCAGCTGCAGGCGCAGCGACGAAGGCGGCATTGCCTGCAGCAGCGGCTTGGCGTCGAACTGCGCATGGGCGCGGCCCTCTGCAGTGGTCAAATCGTTTTCCACCGTCACTTCATTGAGCAGGAACTGCGACAGCGGCGTGGCATCGCGCACCTGCTCTTCAAATGCATCGGCCCCCATTTCACGCACGAAGCTGTCCGGGTCGTGCTCGGCCGGCAGGAACAGGAACTTGATGGTCTTGTCGTCGCTGGCGTGCGGCAGGCAGGCGTCCAGTGCGCGCCGCGCCGCGCGCCGTCCAGCCATGTCGCCATCGAAACTGAATACCACATGATCGGTCTGGCGCAGCATCTTGTGCACATGGGTTGGCGTGCAGGCCGTACCCAATGTGGCCACTGCCTGGGGAAACCCGAGCTGGGCCAGCGCCACCACATCCATGTAGCCTTCGGTAACGAGGACATAGCCGGCATCGCGGATTGCCTGGCGCGCCTCGAACAAACCATACAGCTCGCTTCCCTTTTGAAATAAGGGTGTTTCAGGCGAATTCAAGTATTTTGGTTCACCACTATCCATGACACGGCCACCAAAACCAATTACCTGGCCTTTGGTATTTCGTATCGGGAACATGATGCGGTCTCGGAAGCGGTCATAGCGTTTGCGCCGCGCACCGTCATCATCACTCTTGTCGATCACCAGGCCGGCTTCGGCCAGCGCACTGGTGTCGTTATAGGCGGGGAAGATGGCGCGCAGGTTTTCCCAGCCGTCGGGCGCATAACCCATGCCGAAGCGGGCGGCGACTTCTCCGGTCAAGCCGCGCCGCTTGAGGTAATCGACAGCCTGCGGCGCGCTGCGCAATTGCTGGCGATAGTAATCGCAGGCCTGGGTCATGGCATCGGTCAAGGCCATCGACCTGGCCTGCTGTTCCGCGCGCTGGGCCGGCGGCAGCTTGTCGTCATTTTCCGGCACCACCATGCCGACATTTTGCGCCAGGTCCTTGACTGCCTCGACAAAACCGAGGCCGGAATATTCGATCAGGAAGCCAATCGAGGTGCCGTGCGCGCCGCAGCCAAAGCAGTGATAAAACTGCTTGGTTGGACTGACGGTGAAACTGGGTGACTTCTCGTTATGGAATGGGCACAGGCCCATGAAGTTGGCGCCGCCCTTCTTGAGCTGCACGTAGCGGCCCACCACGTCGACGATATCGACGCGGTTGAGCAGATCCTGGATGAATGACTGCGGGATCACCGGGTGCGCTGCAGGCGGGTGGGCACGGAGCCGGGCTTATGCCCTGCTCACGCCTTGGTCAATGCCGCCTTGACCAGGCCGGAGACGGCGGTCATGTCGGCACGGCCGGCCAGTTTCGGCTTGAGGATGGCCATGACCTTGCCCATGTCCTGCGGACCTGCGGCACCCGACGCGGCAACTGCAGCGGCCACTTTGGCCTGCACTTTTTGCGTCGACAACGCAGCCGGCATGTAAGCTGTCAGAATGGCCAGTTCGGCCTGTTCGATATCGACCAGGTCCTGGCGTCCGCCAGCCTGGAACTGGCTGATCGAGTCCTTGCGCTGCTTGATCATTTTTTCGACGATTGCCTGCACCTGGTCGTCGTCGAGTTCGATGCGTTCGTCGACTTCACGCTGCTTGATGGCTGCAGTGATCAGACGGATGGTGCCGAGCCTGGCGGCTTCCTTGGCACGCATGGCCGATTTCATGTCTTCAGTGATCTGTGCCTTGAGGCCCATGGTTGTTTCTCCGGAATGAGGTATAAGCCAAACGTCAAAACCCGCTGCGGGACGTCACCGGAGCGGGTTTGCTGGATCCAGCCAGCCGCACCAGGTGCGGCGCGGAATCAGGACAGCTTAGAACAGCTTTTTAGGCAGTTGCTGGCTGCGGATACGCTTGTAATGGCGTTTCACGGCAGCTGCCAGCTTGCGCTTGCGTTCCGCGGTCGGCTTTTCGTAAAACTCGCGTGCGCGCAGCTCGGTCAACAGACCGGTTTTTTCGATGGTGCGCTTGAAGCGACGCATGGCGACTTCGAAAGGCTCGTTCTCTTTAAGGCGGATAGTGGTCATGTAAACTTAAACCATGGTTTGAAATAGGAAGAGGGCGAGTATAGCAGTCCCCTTTCAGAAAGGAAAGCCCGATCTGGGCTAATTGGGCCAGGTCACGCCAGCTTGTGGCATTCCCGCTGCGTCGCCCCTGCGGCCGCAGACTTGCCACTGCAGCGCCGGGCCGGTGCAGCGCCCTGCCCCACGCCTGATCGTCACGCTGCCAGCCCGGCAGCCATGCCGGAGGCCCAGGCCCACTGGAAATTATAGCCGCCGAGCCAGCCTGTCACATCGACCGACTCGCCAATGAAATGCAGTCCCGGCAGGTCGTTGACCATCATGGTTTGCTGCAACAAGGCACGCGTGTCGACGCCGCCGCGCGTGACCTCGGCCTTGCGGTAGCCTTCCGAACCATTCGGGGTCAACTGCCACTGGTTCATCAAGGTGCCGAGGCGGCGCAGTTCCTTGTCCGGCATGTCCGCCAGGCGCGCATCCAGATTGAAACCCTTGCCTGGCAGCCAGCCTTCGACCAGCCGTGCAGGCAACAGCTGCGTCAAGTGATTGCCCAGGTTTTTCCTGACCGTGCCTTTTTCCGCAACCAGCGCCGCCGCCAGGTCGATCTCGGGCAACAGGTTGACCGTGACAGACGTTTGCGGTTGCCAGTAGCTTGAAATCTGCAAGACAGCCGGACCGGACAGGCCGCGATGGGTAAACAGCAGGTCCTCGCGAAACCGCCCTGCCGTCTTGCCGCTGCCGGTGACGATGTCGACCGGCAATGCAATGCCGGAAAGCGCCACAAACGGTTCCCATGCCGTCGCATCGAAGGTCAGCGGCACCAGCGCCGGTCTGGGCTCGACCACCTTGATGCCGAATTGCCTGGCCAGGCGAAAGGCAAAGTCGGTCGCGCCGATTTTCGGAATCGACAGGCCGCCGCTGGCAATGACGAGGCTGGCGGCCAGAATCTCGCCGCCCGAGGTTTCAATGCGAAACAGCGTGCCACTGCGGCCAACGGCATTGACCGTGCACGGCATGCGCCAGGCCACATTGCCCAGTGCACATTCGGCACGCAGCATGTCGATGATGTCCTCGGCCGAGCGGTCGCAGAACAACTGGCCCTTGTGCTTCTCGTGCCAGGCAATGCGGTGACGTTTCATCAGGTCGAGAAAGTCCGCCGGGGTATATCGCGACAGGGCGCTTTTGCAGAAATGGGGATTTTGTGAAAGAAAGTTGTGCGGCGTGGTGTCACGATTGGTGAAATTGCAGCGGCCACCACCGGAGATGCGAATTTTTTCGGCGAGCTTTTCTGCGTGATCGATCAGCACAACCGAACGGCCGCGCTGGCCAGCCACTGCGGCGCACATCATGCCGGCCGCCCCGGCACCGATTACTGCTACATCAAACTGGGTTGCCATGGAAATACCATCAGGAGATCAAGCCGTAATTGTATTCCAGAAGCGAATGAAAACCGGACGCCGCTGGCATCCGGTAAAGCCAATCCTCAAGACGGGTTGCGAATCTTCGACGCTTGCTTGCCCTTCGGTCCTTGGGTCACTTCAAATTCAACCTTCTGGCCTTCTTTGAGTGTCTTGAAACCATCCATTTCGATTGCGGAGAAGTGGGCGAACAAGTCTTCACCACCATCTTCGGGCGTCACAAAACCGAAACCCTTGGAATCGTTGAACCATTTCACAGTACCTTTTGGCATAAAAATCTCTCTAGCAATAATTGAATATTCGAGCCTGAAAAACAAAGAGCCTTGCGACATGCAATGCCCCCTTCACCTGCCCCCGTTAGTGCTACGCCTGCAGTTGTTGAAGCGTTGTTACCATCTTGCCACTACCTTGTTACCAAGTCGATTTTTGTATCGCTTACTAACAGTAACTATTGTTCACGGGAAAATTTGACAGGTCAAGGGATTTTTGATGACGAATTTACATTTTTCATACAATTTATTGCCGAAAATACAAGGCGCTACGTAGTAACCGAAGGCAAATCCTCTATATTCCTGCAGCGTTCCACGGCATTCGGACAACGATTCGCATTTCGTGCGACAGTACCGTTTGCACTGCATCATGTGCCAAAGTGATTTTTTGTGGCTATCCGCAAGTCCGGTTGCATGCAAGCATGCGCGCTGCCAGGCGGTTCGGGACACGGGAAGTGCCCGCTGGCAGATCGCCATCACGCCCGGCAATCAGCAGACAATTTGCGCTGGCCTGGCCAGACCCAGATCAGGAGAAACAAGATGTTTGAAACAATGCGTTCGATTTTCAAATCCGTGGCGCCGGCGGTCGATTTTTGTTCATTGCGCCTGGTCGACGAGCGCAGCGAGACCCTGGCCGTGCGCCAGAATGTGCTGCAACCGGTCGACAGTTTCATTGACCGCGGCGCCATGGTGACGGTGGTGGACAAGGGTGGTTACGGCTATGCCGCCACCAGCGATCTGTCGGCTGCCGGCTTGCGCGAGGCTGCCAGCCGGGCCCGTGACTGGGCCACCAAGAGCGCAGGCCACAGCGTGGCGGATTTTTCAGCAGCCTATGCCAGCATCCGCGGCAACGGCATGGCGCCAGGCCAGGCTTGCCGGCCAGCCACTGCCTCCCACGGCGCTGCGGCCAATCTGCCGCAGCACAATGCCCGGCGTTACGCCAGCCCGGGCGGCAATGCCGTGCCGCGCCGCTCGCGCCGCGAACTGATCGAATTGCTGCTGGCCGAGTCGGCCGCCTGCCGCATCGATGACCGCATCGTCGACTGGCATGCATCGCTGTGGCAAGTCGGCACCGAACAGCTGTTTCTGAGTACCGACGGCGCCGACATCGAACAGCAGTTCCATTTCGTCACCCCCAATCTGTCAGTCAGTGCCAATGCCGGTGCCGATACCCAGACGCGCAGCTTTGGCGGCGGCGGTTTGTGCCGCCAGGGGGATCTCGGCATCTTCCTCGACAGCGGCATGCTGGGCAGCGGCGCGCGGCTGGCCCATGAGGCGCTGGCATTGCTAGGCGCACCCAACTGCCCCACCGGCACCATGGACCTGCTGCTCATGCCCAGCCAGATGATGCTGCAGATCCATGAATCGATCGGCCATCCACTGGAACTGGACCGCATTCTTGGGGACGAGCGCAATTTTGCCGGCACCAGCTTCGTCACGCTCGACATGTTCGGCAATTACCGCTACGGCTCGCCACTGCTCAATGTCAGCTTCGATCCCTCGCGCGCCGAGCAATTTGCCAGCTATGGCTGGGATGACGATGGCAGCCGCGCGGAAAAGCAGTACGTGATCCGCGACGGCATGCTGGAACGTCCGCTGGGCGGCGCGATTTCACAGGCCCGGGCCGGCATGCCCGGGGTGGCCGCAGCACGCGCCTGCAGCTGGAACCGGCCACCGCTGGACCGCATGTGGAACCTGAATATTGAAGCCGGCGAGGCTAGCCTGGCACAGATGATCGCCAGTGTCGAGCATGGCATCCTGATGGATACCAACACTTCCTGGTCAATCGATGACTCGCGCAACAAATTCCAGTTCGGCTGCGAATATGCGCGCCTGATCGACCATGGCGAGCTTGGCGCAGTGGTGAAAAATCCCAATTATCGCGGCGTCTCGGCAACCTTCTGGCGCTCGCTTGCGGCAGTGGGCAACCAGGCTACGGTGGAAGTCCTCGGTACGCCATTTTGCGGCAAGGCTGAACCTTCCCAGGTGATCCGCGTTGGCCATGCATCGCCGGCCTGCCTGTTTGCCGGCGTCGACGTTTTCGGGGCGGAGGACTGATGACCGAACAAAAAGACCTGAGCATGCACGCGTATTTCCAGCAGCTTGCACAGCACCTCGATACCTGCGTCGCCGCACCACTGACTTATACCTGCTGGTTTGCTGCCGAAGCATCGGATTTCGTGCGCTTCAACCGCGGCGCCATCCGCCAGGCTGGCCATGTGCGCCAGCAACTGCTCACGCTGGAGCTTATCGACGGCCAGCGCCACGCCGGCAGCACGGTCACCATGAGTGGCGACCTGGCCAGCGATCTCGTGCTGCTCG
>JBPBPY010000153.1:0-8613 GCA_050954505.1 Janthinobacterium lividum | reverse complement strand
CCATCGAGTTCTTCCCGGATCAGGGCAGACAGCGGCTCGGCCAGGTCGGCCAGCCGATCGATCCAGCTGACTTCATGGCCGTCTTCCGACATGATTGCAATGCCTTCCTCGGGGGCCTGCACCGGAAACGCCCGCACCGGCGCCACGCCGACATGTTCCACACCCTGGCCCTCGGTCAGCACCAGCTTGCCAAAGGCATTGCGGTGCAGTGCAAACGATGTGTTGTCGGTGGCCGTCATTGCATGGCCTGTGTGATCTTGCGTCATGAGGTTCCCTCCACCAGCAGGGCGGCATTGCGCGCCTGCGCCTGATACAGACGATGGTAGGCGCCTTGCTGCGCCATCAGCGCGTCATGCCCACCTTGTTCCACCACCTGGCCGCGCTCGAGCACTACCAGGCGGTCGGCTTTCTGCAGCGTCGACAAACGGTGGGCAATCGCGATCGTGGTGCGGCCCTTGACCAGGTTGTCGAGCGCCTTCTGGATTTCTTTTTCGGTTTCCGAGTCCACCGAGGAAGTCGCTTCGTCGAGGATCAGGATGCGCGGATCGATCAGCAGCGCGCGCGCAATCGAGATGCGCTGGCGCTCGCCGCCGGAGAGGCCCTGGCCGCGTTCGCCCACCATCGAGTCGTAGCCATGCGGCAGGCGCAGGATGAATTCGTGGGCGTGGGCGGCACGCGCCGCCGCCAGGATCTCGGCGCGGCTGGCGCCCGGCTTGCCATAGGCGATGTTTTCCGCGATGGTGCCGAAAAACAGGAATGGCTCCTGCAGCACCAGGCCGATGTGGCGGCGGAAATCGGCAATGCCGAACTGGCGGATGTCGACGCCGTCGACCTTGATCGACCCTTCGGTGACATCATAGAAGCGGCAGATCAGGTTCACCAGCGTGCTCTTGCCCGAGCCGCTGTGACCGACCAGGCCGATCATTTCACCGGGAGCGATGTCGAGATTGATGCCGCGGTTGACTGCCCGGTTGCCATAGCGAAAGCCCACATCGCGCAAGCTGATGGCGCCTTCCACCCGCTCGAGCCTGACTGGCCTGGCAGGCTCGGGCACGCTGGAGACATGGTCGAGGATGTCGAAAATGCGCTTGGCGGCCGAGGCCGACTTCTGCGTCACCGAAACGATGCGGCTCATCGAGTCGAGGCGGCCATAGAAGCGGCTGATGTAGGCCACGAACGCAGTTAGCGTACCAACGGTGATGTCGCCGCGCGAAACCTGCCAGATACCAAAGGCCCAGACCACCAGCAGGCCGAACTCGGTCAGGAACGACACGCTCGGAGAAAACAGCGACCAGACCTTGTTGATGCGGTCGTTGACCTGCAGGTTGTGGGCATTGGCCTGGCGAAAACGCTGCGCCTCGCGCTGTTCCTGGGCAAACGCCTTGACCACCCGCACACCCGGAATGGTATCGGCCAGCACATTGGTGACCTCCGACCAGACCCGGTCGATTTTCTCGAAGCCGGTGCGCAGGCGGTCGCGCACCACATGGATCATCCAGGCAATGAACGGCAGCGGCAGCAGGGTCACCAGCGCCAGCCAGGGGTTGATCGAGAAAAGGATGGCCGACGTCATCAGGATCATCAGTACATCGGTGGCGAAGTCGAGCAGGTGCAGCGACAGGAACACGCAGATGCGGTCGCTCTCGCTGCCGATGCGCGACATCAGGTCGCCGGTGCGCTTGCCGCCGAAGTATTCCAGCGACAGCCGCAGCAGATGTTCATAGGTGCTGGTGCGCAGGTCGGCGCCGATGCGCTCGGACACCAGCGCCAGGATGTAGGTCTTGGCCCAGGACAAGGCCCAGGCCAGCAGGGCCGAGCCGAACAGGCCGCCCAGATACAGCGCCACCAGGCCGGGATCGATGCGCTGGCCGTTTTGGTAAGGAATCAGGACATTGTCCATGATCGGCATCGACAGATAGGGCGCAACCATGCCGGCGGCCGTGCCCAGCAGCGTCAGCACAAAGCCCGACAGCAGCTGCAGCCGGTAGGGGCGGGCAAAGCGCCACAGGCGCAGCAGGGTCCAGGTCGATGGCGGCGTATGCAGGACCTTGGCGCAGACCGGGCATTCATCCTGTTCGGGTTCCAGCGGCGCCTTGCAGCTGGGGCAGACGCTTTCCTCGTCGACGTTGATGGCTTCGCCGCTCAGATGGCTATCGCGCTGCAGGGCAAACTGGTCGAGCAGGCGCATGGCCAGCAGGTTGCGGCCCAGCGTGAAGCGAAATGCCGCCAGCAAGCCGTGCTGGTCGATGATTTCCAGGTGGCCGACGCCGGCATGGTCGTGGTGGCGCAGCGCCAGGCTGCGCTCGAACGGCCAGCTCTGCCAGCCTGACTGGCCCGCTGCACAAGCCAGGATGCGGCGGTCGGTGACCACAATCAGGCCTTCCATGAAACGAAGTCGCAAGTCGAGGTCAACCATCAAGGCACTTGTAACGTTTTCCCCAGGAGCGAGTTGTCTTTCGACGCGCGCCAGCCAGTGTGGCGGGATTTCGATACGGTTGCCACCGGGCCTGGCGCTGCTGGTGTCGACGCCGGCGCGGGCGTCCGGGCTGGTTGCAGGATTGGTTGGATTGTTCATCGATACATCGGATTCTGGCAGGTGCTGGTAAACAAGGCAGGACGAATATCAAGCCGGCGATGGAATTGTGAATTGAACTGCAATGAAACCGGTGCGGCAGTTGCGAAACGCGCTCGGCATGCCAAGGCAGTCCAAAGCAGGCCAGTGCACGATCGGGCGTTGTGAAACAGGCCGGGTCGTGCCGCAGGATGCATTGGTCTGCATGCAATCGTCGGCACGCAGTACGGCAGGCCCGCAATACGGCAGGCACGCAATCCTGCAGCAACGACGCAGCACAACACAGCAAGCAGGACAGTGGAACAGGACCGATGCGCTGCCCGCGGCGCGGCAAGTATAGCGCAAGGGCGGCACCGGTCCTGCAGTGAATTGAACACATGACAGCGGTCATGACAGGTTTTGATTGGTAACAGGACGCATGACTAAAGACATCAAGTTTCTCCGCGTGAGCTATCTGCGCGGCCCGAATATCTGGACTTACCGCCCGGTCATCGAAGCCTGGGTCGATATCGGCGTTCTGGAAGACTTTCCCTCGAATTTGCTGCCCGGCCTGTCCGAGCGCCTGATTGCCTGGCTGCCGGGCCTGATCGAGCACCGCTGCGGCATCGGCGAGCGCGGCGGCTTCCTGCAGCGCCTGCGCGACGGCACCTGGGCCGGCCATATCCTCGAACACGTGGTGCTGGAGCTGCAGACCATGGCCGGCATGGCGACCGGTTTCGGCAAGGCGCGCGAGACCGGGGTGCGCGGGCTCTACAAGGTGGCTTTTCGCACCCGTGATGAAGCCACTGGCCGCGCCGCCCTGGCTGCCGCCCGCTTGCTGCTGCTGGCGGCGATCGAAGACCAGCCTTTCGATGCCGCTGCGGTTGTCGCCGAGCTGCGCGAGATGGTCGACAGCAATTGCCTGGGGCCGAGCACGGCGCACATCGTCGAGGCTGCCACGGCGCGCTCGATTCCTTTCTTGCGACTCAATGACGGCAACCTGGTCCAGCTCGGCTACGGCAGCCTGCAGCGGCGCATCTGGACGGCCGAGACCGACCAGACCAGCGCGATCGCCGAAAGCATTTCCAGCGACAAGGACTTGACCAAGTCGCTGCTGCGCTCGGTCGGCATTCCGATTCCCGAAGGACGCATCGTCGAGAGTGCCGACGACGCCTGGGAAGCGGCCCAGGATATCGGCCTGCCGGTGGCCATCAAGCCGCTGGACGGCAACCATGGCCGCGGCGTGGCACTGGAGCTGCACGAACGCGCCGACATCGTGCTGGCATTCGAACTGGCGCAGGGGCAGGGCAGCAGTGTCATCGTCGAACAGTTCATCAGCGGCAATGAACATCGTTTGCTGGTGGTTGGCCGCAAGGTGGTCGCCGCTGCACGCGGTGAAGCAGCCTGGGTGACCGGCGACGGCAGCAGCAGCGTTGCCGCCCTGGTCGATGCACAGATCAACACCGATCCGCGCCGCGGCGAAGGCGAAGATGCGCCGCTGTCGCTGCTGGTGCTGGAAGAACAGCCGGAAATCCTGCTCGAGCTGGAACGCCAGAACCTGACTGCGCAAGCGGTGCCGGCCGCCGGTGCGCGCGTGCTGATCCAGCGCAACGGCAATGTGGCGGTCGACGTCACCGAGCTGGTGCACCCGGAAGTGGCGGCGGCTGCCTGTTTGGCCGCACGCGTGATCGGCCTGGACATTGCCGGCATCGACCTGGTGGCCGAAGATATTTCCCGGCCACTGGCCAGCCAGCGTGGCGCCATCATCGAAGTCAATGCCGGCCCCGGCCTGCTGGCCCATACCAAGCCTGCCGGCGGCGGCACGCGCAATGTCGGCGCGGCCATGATCGACCATCTGTTCGGCACGCTGCCTGCCGCCGGCGACAACGCCGCTGTGCACCCCACCGCTGCGGCGCCATTGGGCAGCGCCGCAGCGCCAGCCGGCGGTCCGGCCGCCGTGCCTACCCGGCGCCGTGCCACCGACGTCCAGCCCAGCGCCGTGGCGCCCGTGGCCAGGCGTGGCGATGGCCGCATCCCCGTCATTGGCATCAACGGCAGTACCGGCACATCCCTGGTTGCACGGCTGGTTGCCTGGTTTCTGCAATTGCATGGCCGCCATGTCGGACTGGCCTGCGCAAGCGGCCTGTTTCTCGAAGGGCGGCAGATTTCAAGGACCAGCGCCGTCAACTGGGATAATGGCCAGCGCCTGCTGATCAATCGTTCCATCGATGCCGCCGTGATCGAGAACGACAACCGCCAGATCCTCGGCGAAGGCCTGGCCTACGACCGCTGTGCGGTAGGCGTGGTGACCGACCTCGACGGCCTGGCCGGGCTGGCCGAATTCCACATCCATGAGCCGGCCCAGCTCTACAACGTGGCGCGCACCCAGGTCGATGTGGTGCTGCCCGATGGCGTGGCGGTTCTCAATGCCGCTGAACCAGCCCTGGTCGAGATGGCCGGTCTGTGCGATGGCGACGTGATCTTCTATGCACTCGACCCGGCCGCCGCCGCGGTGGCCGCAGCGCTGGCAGCGCATCGCGCCACCGGTCGCCGTGCCGTCTTGCTGCGTGATGGCGCCATCGTGCTGGCCACCGGCAGCCAGGAGCGTATCCTGCTGGCCCTGACCAGCCTGAAGCCGGCCAAGGCGGCCCAGGCCGACAGCGTGCTGGCGGCCGTGGCGGCAGGCTGGGCGCTGGGCATTCCGGACGAATTGATCGCCGGCGCCTTGCGCACCTATGAGTCGAATCCGAAAAAAACTCCTTACTGAATAAAACATCCATGGACGTATCACGCATTCGGGCATTGCGCGGGCCCAACCTCTGGAGTGACCACACGGCGATGGAAGCCGTGGTCACCTGCGACGAATCGAGTTGCCGGATTGCCGACCTGCCCGGTTTCGAGAGCCGGCTGCGGGCGCGCTTTCCTTGCCTGTCACCGTTGCAGCCGCTGGGCTACAACGACAGCGTCTCGATGGCGCAGGTGCTGGAACTGGCGGCCCTCGGTTTGCAGGCTCAGGCCGGCTGTCCGGTGACGTTTTCACGCACCACGCAAACGGTGGAGCCGGGTGTCTTTCAGGTGGTGGTCGAATATACCGAAGAAGCCGTCGGCCGCCTGGCACTGGAACTGGCCGAAGCCTTGTGCAAGGCCGCGCGCGACGACACGCCGTTCGACCACCGTGCCGCGCTGGCGCAATTGGCCGAACTCGATGAAGAGGTGCGCCTGGGACCGAGCACCGGTTCGATCGTTGATGCTGCCGTGGCGCGCAACATTCCCTTTCGCCGCCTCACCGATGGCAGCCTGGTGCAGTTTGGCTGGGGCAGCCGGCAGCGCCGCATCCAGGCCGCAGAACTCGACCGCACCAGCGCGATTGCCGAATCGATTGCGCAAGACAAGCAGCTGACCAAGAAACTGCTGGCTGCCGCCGGTGTTCCGGTGCCTTTCGGCCGCTCGGTCGACAGCGCCGACGATGCCTGGGCCGCCGCGCTGGAAATCGGCTTGCCGGTGGTGGTCAAGCCGCGCGACGGCAACCAGGGCAAATGCGTAACCGTCAACGTCGGCACGCGCGAGCAGATGGAGATTGCCTACAATGCCGCGCTCGGTTTTCGCGACATCATCATGGTCGAGCGCTACTTGCCAGGCAACGACTTCCGCCTGCTGGTGGTGGGCGACAAACTGGTGGCGGCGTCGCGCCGCGATCCCCCCCAGGTGATTGGCGACGGCAAGCGTTCGGTCGAGGAACTGGTCGAGCGCGTCAACCGCGACCCCAGGCGCGGCAGCGGCCATTCGACTTCGTTGACGCGCATCCGCTTCGACGACATTGCACTGGCGCGCCTGGCAACGCAAGGCTACACCGCTGCCACCATTCCGGCGCTGGGCGAGCGCGTCATCCTGCGCAACAATGCCAACCTCTCCACCGGCGGCACCGCCACCGATGTCACCGATGACGTGCATCCGGAAATCGCTGCAGCGGCAGTTGCCGCCGCGCGCATGGTGGGACTGGACATCTGCGGCGTCGACATGGTTTGCGACAGCGTCTTGAAACCAATGGAAGAGCAAAATGGCGGCGTGGTGGAAGTCAATGCCGCGCCGGGCCTGCGCATGCACCTGGCGCCATCCTATGGCAAGAGCCGCCCGGTGGGCGACGCCATCATCGCCGAGATGTTCAAGGACGGCGACGATGGCCGCATCCCGGTGGTTGCCGTCACCGGCACCAATGGCAAGACCACCACCGTGCGCCTGATTGCGCACCTGCTGGCCAATGCCGGCCTGCGCGTGGGCATGACCAATACCGACGGCGTGTATGTGGAAGGCCGGCGCATCGACACCGGCGACTGCAGTGGCCCGCGCAGCGCGCGCAATGTGCTCATGCATCCCGACGTCGATGCTGCCGTGTTCGAGACGGCGCGCGGCGGCGTGCTGCGCGAAGGTCTGGCCTTCGACCGCTGCCAGGTGGCAGTGGTAACCAATGTCGGCAGCGGCGACCACCTGGGCCTGAACTACATCACCACGGTCGAAGACCTGGCGGTGCTCAAGCGCGTGATCGTGCAGAATGTCGCCGCCAGCGGGGTCGCGGTGCTCAATGCCGCCGACCCGATTGTCGCTGCCATGGCCAACAACAGCCGCGGTGCGGTGACCTTCTTTGCCGCCGATGTGCAGCACCCCGTCATGGCCACCCACCGCGCCCAGGGACACCGCGTGGTATTCATCGATGGCGCCGATCTGGTGGCCGCAGAAGGCAGCTACGAACACCGCATCGCACTCTCGCGGGCACGCATCACGCGCAACGGCGCCATTGCCTTCCAGGTTGAAAACGTCATGGCGTCGGTGGCAGCGGCCTGGGCCCTGGGCATCGACTGGCAGCGGGTTGCCCTCGGGCTGGAGAGTTTTGCCAACGACAGCGACAATGCGCCAGGGCGCTTCAATGTCTTCGACTATCGCGGTGCCACCGTGATTGCCGACTACGGCCACAATCCCGACGCCATGCTGGCGCTGGTGCAGGCGGTGGAAAGCATGCCGGCCAGATGCCGCTCGGTGCTGATCTCGGGCGCCGGCGACCGCCGCGATGAAGACATCCGCCAGCAGACCCAGATCCTTGGTGCGGCCTTCGACACGGTGCTGCTGTACCAGGACCAGTGCCAGCGTGGCCGTGAAGATGGCGAAGTGCTGGCCTTGCTGCGCCAGGGGCTGGAAGGCGCCAGCCGCACCACCCGCATCGATGAAATCCGCGGTGAATTCCTCGCCATCGATGCCGCGCTGGCCCAGCTCGAGGCTGGTGATCTGTGCCTGATTCTGGTCGACCAGATCGATGAAGCGCTGGCGCATCTGGCCGGGCGCATGGGCGAGGGCTGATACCCATCTGGCGCGCACGGGCAGCACGACAAAACGTTGTCAATCTTGATACCATAGCGCGGTCGCCGTTTTGGCGCACCCCCTTCATCTCACCAAGGAATCCAGAATGACAACCAAAAAAATCGCTGTAATCGTCGGCAGCCTGCGCAAGGATTCAATGAACCTGAAGAGGGCCAAGGCCGTCATGCCGCTGGCGCCTGCCAGCCTGGCGCTGGAGTTGATCGACCTGAGTGCCCTGACGGTCTACAACCAGGACCTCGACGAAGGCGACGTGCCGGCGTCCTGGACCGCGTTCCGCGAAAAGATGAAGGGTTTCGACGGCGTCCTGTTCGTCACGCCCGAATACAACCGCTCGGTGCCCGGCATGCTCAAGAATGTCATCGACATCGGTTCACGTCCCTACGGCCAGAGCATCTGGAGCGGCAAGCCGGCCGCCATCATCAGCGTCTCGCCGGGTGCCATGGGCGGCTTCGGCGCCAACCATCACCTGCGCCAGTCGCTGGTGTTCCTCGACATGCCGATTCTGCAGCAGCCGGAAGCCTACATCGGCGGCGGCGGAAAGTTGTTCAACCAGGACGGCAAAATCACCAATGAAGACACCGTCAAGTTCATGAGCAGATTCATGGCCACCTTTGCCAGCTGGGTGGACAAGACTGCCAAACCGGAAGCCTGATCGGTCTTGCGGAATCAATGCCCTATAGACTGAGCATTAA
>JBPBPY010000211.1:0-8643 GCA_050954505.1 Janthinobacterium lividum | reverse complement strand
TGGAATACACCACATAATTGTTCTTGCCATCTTCCTTGGCATGGTACATCGCGCTATCGGCGTTTTTCACCAGCGTCTGCGCATCGCTGCCATCGGTCGGAAACGTGCTGATGCCAATGCTGGCGGTAACACTGAACTCCTGTTCCAGCACAATGAAGGACTTGCTGATGGCCGCGAGGATCTTGCGGGCGATCAGCTCGACATTCGAGACCAGTTCCATTTCCGACACCAGCACCACGAATTCATCGCCGCCCAGGCGTGCCACCACGTCGCTATGGCGCATGCAGGTGTTGATGCGCCGGGCCACTTCCTGCAGCAGCAGGTCACCGCCTTCATGGCCGAGCGAGTCATTGATGTTCTTGAAGCGGTCCAGATCGATGAACAGAATGCCGAATTTCTTGTTGTAGCGGCGCCCGTTGGCCAGATTATGGTCCAGCAGCTTGCCGAACAGGCTGCGATTGGGCAGCCCGGTCAGGCTGTCGTAATAGGCCAGCGTTTCATTGCGCTCGGCGGCGATCTTGTGTTCCTGCATTTCCTTTTCCAGCAGCAGATTGCTTTGCGCCAGTTCGCGGGTGCGGGCTTCCACGCGTTGTTCCAGCAAGGCACTGTGCTCGATCAATTCATTGTGGCTCACCCCGAGTGCTTCAGCCATCCGGTTGAACGCCAGCGACAGCTGGCCGATTTCATCATGGCGCCGCACCCGCAGGCGGGCACTGTAATTGCCGGTGGAGACATCGCGCACGACGTTTTCCAGCTTGCGCAAACGCTTGCTGATGCGAATCGCAACCTGGATGCCGAATGCCAGGCCAAAGATCACCGCCGCCACACCCGTGATGATTTCAAATGTGATGCCCCAGATCGCGGCATCGACCAGTTCTGCATTGATATTGGTGAACTCGAGAATCACGGCACCGACAATGGGACTGTTCGAGTCAGCCTGGTTCTTGCGCAAAGGCACGACGATTTCACGCAGATTGTCGGAGATTTTCGGCCCGCGCTGGTGAAATGTCCTGACCTGGCCATCCTTCATGGTCTGGTTGACTTCGTCGCCGCCATCGCGCAGGAAGGTCTGGCTCACCGCATGCTGGTCTGCAGTGGCGACGATGCGCTTGGTCAAATCGACGATGGTGATGTCGCGCTTGTACAGCTTGTCCATTCCCGCGAGATAGCTTTTCAGGAATTCAGGTTTCGACAGCACATCGTCAATGCCGGTGTAGGCAACCGAAATGGCAATGTTCTGAGCTTCAAGCAAAGCGGCACGCTCAATGGTGTCGAATTGTTTGAGGATCGCGGTGCCTGCGACTAATGCGATCAACAAAGACATCAAGCTGAATGCAGCGATCAGTTGCACGCGAATGTTCAATGCATATACCCGCTTCATCGTATTGCCCTTTTTACATTGCTACCGTGAACATTGGTGTTTCCATGCAAAAAATCTTTCTGTGGCGCAATATACCATTTCTCTGTCGGCGGTACTACAGGAACATGAAGCCGGCGCAGCTTTTCAGCACAAGCAATTTGCCTTCTTGAAACGAGGTAAAATCGTTTGATAAGGTGTATCCGGGCGCCCGTGGGCAAATGCCCTGCCCCGGCACGCCACATCATGCGACACAGCGCGCGATCCAGTAATTGGGCGCAGGTGGTCGTTTTACCAACCAAAAGCACGAGGACATCAATGGCTGCAGGGAAATCCAACATCATTTATACACTCACCGACGAGGCGCCCCGCCTGGCGACTGCTTCGTTGCTGCCCATCATCCGGGCCTTTGGCGCGCCGGCTGGCATTGAAGTGGCCGAAAGCGACATCTCGGTGGCCGCGCGTATCCTGGGCGAGTTTTCCGATGCCCTGCCTGCGGACCAGAAAGTGCCGGACAACCTGGCCGAACTGGGCCGCCTGACGCAAAACCCCGACACCAACATCATCAAGCTGCCCAATATCAGCGCCTCGCAGCCGCAATTGATCGCCGCCATCCGCGAGTTGCAGGCAGCCGGCTACGCCATTCCCGATTTCCCGGAAGATCCACAGACCGATGCCGACAAGGCCGTACGTGAACGGTATTCGAAAGTCATCGGCAGCGCCGTCAACCCGGTCCTGCGCGAAGGCAATTCCGATCGCCGTGCGCCAGCAGCGGTCAAACGCTATGCACGCAAGCATCCGCACAGCATGGCACCATGGAGCCCGGCCTCGCGCACCCACGTCGCCCACATGAAGGGCGGCGACTTCTTTTCCAGCGAAAAATGCCTGACCATCACCAAGCCGACCGATGTGCGCATGGAACTGGTTACCAAGGATGGTGAAACCATCGTGCTGAAGAAAAAGGTCTCGCTGCTGGAAGGTGAAATCATCGACAGCATGTTCATGAGCGCGAAAAAGCTGACCAGGTTCTTCGAAGATGAAATCGACGATGCCATGAAGACCGGCGTCATGTTCTCGCTGCATGTGAAGGCGACCATGATGAAGATTTCCCATCCGATCGTCTTCGGCCATGCCGTCAAGGTGTTCTACAAGGATGTGTTTGCCAAACACGGCAAGCTGTTCGAGGAACTGGGTGTCAATCCCAACAATGGCGTGTCCAGCGTCTATGAAAAGATCGCTTCGCTGCCGCAGACCAAACGCGAGGAAATTGAACGCGACATCCATGCGTGCTACGAAGCGCGGCCCGAACTGGCGATGGTCGATTCGGTCAAGGGCATCTCCAACCTGCATGCGCCCAACGATGTGATCGTCGACGCCTCGATGCCGGCCATGATCCGCGTCGGCGGCAAGATGTGGGGACCGGATGGCAAGCTCAAGGATACCAAGGCCGTCATGCCGGAAAGTACCTATGCCCGCATCTACCAGGAAATCATCAATTTCTGCAAGACCAATGGCGCTTTCGACCCGACCACCATGGGCACCGTGCCGAATGTCGGCCTGATGGCGCAGAAAGCGGAAGAATACGGCTCGCACGACAAGACCTTTGAAATCAAGCAGGATGGCGTGGCGCGCATCGTCAATGATGACGGCTCGGTACTGCTGGAACAGAATGTCGAAAAGGGCGACATCTGGCGCATGTGCCAGGTCAAGGACGCGGCCATTCGCGACTGGGTCAAGCTGGCGGTCACGCGCGCGAAGCTCTCCGGCATGCCTGCGGTGTTCTGGCTCGACGCCGAACGTCCGCATGATGCCGAGCTGATCAAGAAGGTCACCACCTATCTGAAGGACTACGACACCACCGGCCTCGATATCCAGATCATGGATTACCTGACGGCGATGCGGTTCTCGCTCGAGCGCATCATCCGCGGCAAGGACACCATCTCGGTTACCGGCAACATCCTGCGCGACTACCTCACCGACCTGTTCCCGATCATGGAACTGGGCACCAGTGCGAAGATGCTGTCGATCGTGCCGCTGATGGCTGGTGGCAGCATGTTCGAGACCGGCGCCGGCGGCTCGGCACCCAAGCATGTGGCCCAACTGGTGGAAGAAAACCATCTGCGCTGGGACTCGCTTGGTGAATTCCTGGCCATTGCGGTCTCGCTGGAAGACCTCGGCATCAAGACCGGCAACGCCAAGGCAACGCTGCTGGCCAAGACGCTCGACGACGCCACCGGCAAGCTGCTCGATGAAAACAAGGGTCCGTCATCGCGCACCGGCGAGCTGGACAACCGGGGCAGCCATTTCTATCTGGCGCTGTACTGGGCCCAGGCTTTGGCGGCTCAAAATGAAGATGCCGAACTGAAGGCCTATTTCACGCCGCTTGCCAAGTCGCTGACCGAGAACGAACAAAAGATCGTCGCCGAACTCAAGGAAGTGCAAGGCAAGCCGGCTGACATCGGTGGTTACTACATGGCTGATCCGGCCAAGGTAGCCGCAGTCATGCGTCCGAGCGCCACCTTCAACCAGGCACTGGAAAGCCTGTAAGTCAGGGCTGGCAGCGCGCAAACAGCCGCCTTGCGGCTGTGGGCTGGCGCGCTGGCGGCAGCAATACGCCCTGCCGGATAGAGTGTGATTTCCATCCGGCAGCGTGGTATGGCTGCCTGCCGGTTGTTTGTTCTTGCCTGTTTCCCGCCTGGTGAGCGGATTGCGTCTCCTGCTGCTGCGTCTCCCTTCCCGTCCTTCCACGCATTCATCTCCTCCCCTGCACTGCACATCTGTTTTCCGCCGGCATCCTGCGGGGATCAAGGCCGCGTTTCGTCCAAATCCATCCCGGCAAACGTACTTGCGCGAAGTTGCTGTCCAAGTTTTCCATTCAGCCAGTGCTGAGGTGGAAGCTGCTGGCTACCGGGGTTCAAACAAACCGTTTTACTGTTTGTCACGCTGGGCGGAAATAAATGTAATATTACATTTTCTTCATTTCATTCATATTGAAGCGAAATTATTTGTTTATATCCAGCGAGAACGTCAATGTCGATCAAGACATCATGAAAAAATGGACTTTGGAACGGCTGGTGCTGGGTGGCTTCGGCATGGCCGTCATCGTGCTGCTGCTGCTGGCGGTGATCGCCTGGCATAACTCCAGCAAGGCGGTCGAGGCGCAGCGCATGGTCGATGAAAACCATACCCTGGTGATGACATTGTCGAACCTGGTCAGCAATCTGTACCAGGCCGAATTCGCCCAGCGCAGCTATGTGGTCACCGGTGTGGCCAAGTTCCTCGCTACGCGCGACGAAGCACTGGCTGCCATGGCGCAGAATGTCAGCACGGCGCAGAAACTGACCGCCAAGGCGCCAGACCGGCGCTTCGAATTTGTCCAGGGCTTGCTGACGCGGCGCGCAGCGCTGTTTCAGTTCTATCAGGACTTGCGCTATCTGGAAGGCATGGAAACCGTTACCGGACAGTTCAGCCAGGAACTGGCGATTACCGATGAAATCCGCGCCACCATCACCAAGATCGAAACCGAGACCAGCAGGCTGCTGGCGGCGCAGATGCAGGAAGAATCGCTGCGCAGCAGCCGCACCCGCACGGCCACAGCCGTCCTGCTGTTCATCCTGCCCACCGTGCTGATCTACATCTTCATGCAGATCCGCCGCGACGTGGCGTTGCGCGAACGTGCTGCCACGGAACTGGCGCAAAACGAGGCCAGGCTCAAGCAAATCCTCGACCTGTTGCCGGTAGGCGTTTTCATTGCCGACGAACGCGGCAAATTTATCAACATCAATCCGGCCGGCCACCGCATCTGGAGCGGCAGCGGCGACAACATCACCCACGATGCGGCCTACAAGGCCTGGTGGCCCAACAGCGGCCGCCAGGCCCGGTCGGAAGGGAAATCCCAGGCCGTGGCAATGCGCAACAGCCAGGTCGTGCAGTCGACGCAAGACCAGGAACTTGAAATCGACTGCTTCGATGGCAGCAAGAAAATCATCCGCAATTCATCGGTGCCGCTGCGCGATACCGATAACCGCATCGTCGGTGCTGTCTACGTCAACCTCGACATCACCGACATCAAGCGCGCCGAGCAAGCCCTGCACGCCAGCCAGCGCACCCTGCGCGAACTGATCGACATCCTGCCGGCGGCGGTGTATGTCTGCGATGCCACGGCCTGATCGAAAGCTGCAACCGCAGTGCCATCGTCATGTGGGGCCGGGTGCCGAGGCTGCTCGATGGACGCGACCGTTTCAGTGGTGCACATCGCATCTTCAGCGCTGACGGCACCTTCCTGCCGCACGGCGAATCGGCTGAAGCCATGGTGTTGCGTACCGGCTTGCCGGTGTTGAACCATGAACTGATTGTCGAACGGCCGGACGGCACCCGTTCGACCGTGGTGGCGAACGTCGTGCCGCGGCGCGACCAGGAGGGTGTGATTACCGGCTCGATCAACTGCCTGACCGATTTCACCGAACGCAAGCAGGCAGAAGATGCGCTGCGCACCGGTCATGCCGAACTCGAACGCCGGGTGCATGAACGCACTGCCGCGCTGCTGGCGGCTAATGCCCGGCTGCATACCGAGATTGGCGAACGCAAGCGCAGCGAGGAGGCCTTGAAGAATACCCAGCACATTCTCACCCGCGCCCAGCGTATAGCCCATGTCGGCAGCTGGGAGCTGGATCTGGAGACCGATGAAGTACGCTGGTCCGATGAAATCTTCCGCATCTGCGGATTGCTGCCGCAATCGCTGGTGCCGACGATCGCATTCGTCCTGGCCACTGTGCATCCGGAAGACCGCGACGCCATCAAGCAGGCATTCTCTGCCTGCATGCACGATGGCCAGGAATTCAATCTCGGCTTTCGCATCGTGCGGCCCGACGGTTCGGCGCGCTTCGTGCATGGCAAGGGCAATGCGATACGCAACGGCCGCCATGCTGTCACCAAGCTGGTCGGCACCTTCCTCGACGTCACTGAACACGAGCGGGCCCAGCAGGCTTTGATCAAGAGCGAAGAACGTTTTCGCAGCCTGGTCGACCTGTCCTCGGACTGGTACTGGGAACAGGATCCGGGCATGCGTTTCAAGACCATCTTCCATCATGGCTCGGGCATTCCTGGCATCGACGCCGACCGCTTCCTGGGGCGCACGCTGTGGGAGATTTCCGGTGCGCGATGGGACCCGGCGGCGCAGCGCACCGTCACCAGCGACATGAAAGCCATGCGCGCCTTCCATGATTTCGAGTACAGCATGTCCGACGCCGTCAATGCGCGCCAGTACATCCAGCTTTCCGGCGAACCGGTCTTCGATGCCAGTGGCGCCTTCACCGGCTACCGCGGCGTGGGCAAGGACGTCACGCAGCGCGTGCGCAGTGATGAAGACCTGCGGCGTTTTCGTGCCGCCATGGATGCCTCCGCCGATGGCATTTTCCTGCTCGATGTCGCCACCATGGCCCTGGTCGATGTCAATACCACAGCCTGCCAGATGCTCCACTACAGCCGTGAAGAAATGCTGCGCCTGAATCCGGCCAGCCTTGGCGTGGCTCCGAACCCGCAATTGTCGCTGCTGTATGACGGCGAAGACAGCGCCAAGGTGGCCGACCGTGTCGAAGTACGCCTGCGCGGACGCGACGGCATCGAGGTGCCGGTGGAAATGCAGCGCCGCGCCCAGCCCTCGGGCGATGGCTGGATCATCGTTGCCGTGGCGCGCGACATTACCGAGCGCATGCGCAATGAAGAAGCCTTGCAGCAATCGCAGGACGCACTGCGCCAGCTGGCGGCCCACCAGGAAAACATCAAGGAGGAAGAGCGCAAGCGCATCGCCCGCGAGATTCATGATGAACTGGGCGGCCTGCTTACCGGGATCAAGGCCTATGTATCCGTGTCGATCGATCGTGCTTCCGCGCTGGGCAGCGCGCCGGACCAGTTGCTCATCGACGCCTCCGACCTGGCCGACACCGCCATCGAGACCGTGCGCCGGGTGATTGCCGACCTGCGCCCCAGCGTGCTCGATCAGCTTGGCGTCTGGGCAGCGCTGGAGTGGTATGCCGAACAGATCGAGGAACGCACTGGCCTGACCTGCGACTGCCAGATCGACGACAGTGCCGCCAGCACCCAGATCGATCCAGCGCGCAGCACCATGCTGTTTCGCATTGTTCAGGAAGCGCTGACGAATGTCGTGCGCCACGCCGGCGCCACCCGCGTTACCATCCGCAGCAGGCGCTGCGACGACACCATCGAACTGGAAATCGCCGACAATGGACGCGGCCTCGATGCCCAGGGCCTGCTCGATGGCGAATCATGGGGCATTCTGGGAATGCATGAACGAACACGCCACTTTGGCGGCGAATTGAAAATCAATGGCACCTCGGGTTCCGGAACCGCGATTGTCTTGCGCATGCCACTGGAGAATGTCGATGCCACCTGAACAAATCCGCGTCCTGCTCGTCGACGACCATACAGTGGTGCGCAACGGCGTGCGCCTGATGCTCAGCACTGCCGACGACATCAACGTGCTGGGCGAAGCCGAGACCGCACAGGATGCGCTGCAACTGGTGCGTGAACGCGAATTCGATGTTGCCCTGGTCGACATTGCCCTGCCCGGCAAGAACGGCCTCGACCTGCTCAAGCTGCTGCGCGCGGAAAAACCGCGGCTGGCCGTGCTGGTACTGTCGATGTATTCCGAAGATGTGTATGCAGTGCGCGCGCTCAAACTCGGCGCGGCCGGCTATCTCACCAAAAGCAATCCCGCTGCCACCATGATCGCTGCCGTGCGCAAGGCTGCAACCGGTGGCAAGTACATCAGCCCCACGCTGGTGGAAAAGCTGGCCAACATGATCGGCGCTCATAATCCGACCCCGCATGAAACCCTGTCGGACCGTGAACTCGAAGTGTTGAAAATGATCGCCGCCGGAGAAAGTCTGGTAAAAATTGCCCAGGCCCTGAACTTGAGCCCCAGTACGGTTACTACTTACCGCACGCGGATTCTGGAAAAAATGGAAATGACCAACAATACGGAACTCACGCGTTACGCGCTGGAAAAAGGTTTGCTGATCTAGCACGCAGCCGAAAAAACCGCTGCATGGCAAGGCGCATCTGGCGGTGATGTGCTGTTTACCTTTGACCATTTTGATCAAATTATCAGTTGCAGTGCCCTTGCATCATGCGGCGTGCACTGCTTGTCACCAGCAAAAACCAACTCTTGTTAATGTAGTGAATCCACTACAAATTTTATCCCGTTCCACTACAACAATAATCTTGTAATCGACGATACCGCGCCCTTCGTGATGTGGAGATACTTC
>JBPBPY010000133.1:0-8671 GCA_050954505.1 Janthinobacterium lividum | reverse complement strand
GCGCCTCGGCCAACAGCGATGCCGGTTCCTTGACGCCCGTCCAGCAACAGCAGATTGCCGCCTTGCCGGCCGTGGCCAGGGCCGATTTTTCACGCCAGTTGCCCCTTGCGCTTGCGGCTGACAAGCCGATGGTCCTGCTGCTGGCGCGGCCCATCGATGTTGCCGATCCGGGCCGCATATTGCCGCTGACGGGCGATGCCCTGGCCGGCTCGGCCATTCCTGCAGGCGCCATTCCGGTCTGGGCTTCCGAAGCCATGAGCGACCTGTACGGCTATGTCCAGGGCCGCGAAGTGCGCCTGCCGTTCGGACCACCGGGCCAGCGCTACGTGGTGGCCGGCATCTGGCGCGATTATGTGCGCCAGTCCGGCGCCTTGCAGATGCGCCTGAACGACTACCGGCGCTTGAGCGGCGACCTGACCGTCAACGATGCCGCGCTGTGGCTGCGCAAGGAGGCCAGCGCCGCGCAGGCCAGGAGCGCATTGCGCCAGCTGCCGTTCGGCGCCGCGCTCGAGGTCAATGAACCGGGCGACATCCGCGCGCTGAGCTTGCGCATCTTCGACCGCAGCTTTGCCATCACCTACCTGCTCGAAGCAGTCGCCATCGTCATTGGCTTGTTCGGCATTGCCGCGACGTTTTCAGCCCAGGCGCTGGCGCGTGCCAAGGAGTTCGGCATGCTGCGCCATATTGGCGTGACGCGCCGCCAGGTACTGGTGATGCTGGCCGGTGAAGGGGCCTTGCTGACGGCCAGCGGAATCCTGCTCGGCTTCGTCCTCGGGCTGGCGATCAGCCTGATCCTGGTTTTCGTGGTCAATCCGCAGTCATTCCACTGGACCATGCAACTGCATGTACCGTGGGGCTTGCTGGCCACGGTGGCGCTGGCATTGCTGGCCTCGGCATCGCTGACCGCGCTGCTGGCCGGGCGCCATGCCGTGGCGGGCAGCGCCGTGCGCGCGGTGCGCGAAGACTGATAGATCCGGCCGGCCACGGCCGATGCCACTCGAGCATGAGCGGCCACGAGCCGGTTTTGAACCGGATATCGGCCGGGCTTGAGCGACCTGCCGTGTGAACTTGAAACCATCCTCTTGATGCTGGACCAACCACTTCTGAAATCGTCACGTATGCCGTTCCAATGGATCTCGATGCAGCTGGCAGTTTGCGCCCTGGCCCTGGCAGGCAACACGGCATTTTGCGCCGCACCGCTGCCCGAGCCCGTGCTACCGAACCAGGCGCTGGAATTTCCGCGCGACTTTGGCGCCCACCCCGGCTTTCGCAGCGAATGGTGGTATGCCACCGGCTGGCTGACCAAAGCCGACGGCAAGCCGCTGGGCTTCCAGATCACCTTCTTTCGCAGCGCCACTGAACACGACGCCGGCAACCCGAGTGCGTTTGCACCGAAGCAGCTGATCATCGCCCACGCCGCCATTTCCGATCCGGCCAGCGGCAAGCTGCTGCACGCGCAGAAAAGCGCCCGTGCCGGATTCGGCCTGGCCCAGGCTGCCAGCGGCGACACCGATGTCACGCTCGATGACTGGCACTTCAAACGCGACCCCGACGGCCATTACGATGCCAGCCTGGTGGCCAGCGATTTCACGCTGCAGCTCAGGCTCACGCCAACGCAGCCGTTGCTGCTGCAGGGTGAGCGCGGCTTTTCACGCAAAGGGCCGAAAGCCGGCCAGGCCAGCTACTACTACAGCGAGCCGCAGTTGCAGGTCAGCGGCAGCGTGACGCAAAACGCCACTGGCAAGGCAGCCCAGGCCGTCACCGGCAGCGCCTGGCTCGATCATGAATGGTCCAGCAATTACCTCGATACCGATGCCGCCGGCTGGGACTGGACCGGCATCAATCTCGACGATGGCTCGGCACTGATGGCATTTCAGATTCGCGGCAAGTCTGGTGCTAAACTGTGGTCGCACGCCGTGCTGCGCGACAGTGCCGGCAAGACCCGGGATTTCGATGGCAGCCAGGTCACATTCAGCACACAGCGCCAGTGGCGCTCACCTCATACCGATGCCGTCTATCCCGTTGCCACGACCATCCAGACCGGCGCCATCCGCTGGTCATTGACACCGTTGATGGATGACCAGGAACTCGATTCGCGCCTCTCGACCGGCGCCGTGTACTGGGAAGGCGCGGTCAAGGTCGCTCGCGATGGAAAACCGGCAGGCCAGGGCTACCTTGAATTGACCGGATACGTAAAACCCTTGAAGCTATGAAAAACGACTCATGAACAGAAGAACGTCGCGCGATGCCCCGAAGGCCAGTCTCGCCACCCTGGGCAAACTTTTTCCCTTTCTCTCGCCCTACAAACGCCAGTTCCTGCTGGCCGGCATTGCCCTGCTGGTTGCCGCCTGTGCCACCCTGGCCATTCCGGTGGCATTCCGGCGCATGATCGACCTCGGCTTCGGCGGCGCTGGCGCTGGCGCTGCCGGTGTCGCCAATGCCGGCGCCACGCTGCTGACCACCACGGCGCAGGGCACGGTGACCGGCAGCCCGCATCACATCGACCTGTATTTCATCGTCCTGTTTGCGGTGGCCTGCGTGCTGGCGGTGGCGACCGCCGCGCGTTTCTACATGGTCAGCTGGCTGGGCGAGCGCGTGACGGCCGACATTCGCGCTGCCGTGTATGGCCATGTGGTCACGCAAAGCCCGCAGTTCTTTGAAACCACCCGAACCGGCGAGGTGCTTTCGCGGCTGACCACCGACACCACCTTGATCCAGGCAGTGGTGGGCACCAGCATTTCGATGGCGCTGCGCAATGTGCTGCTGTTCGCCGGCGGCATGATGATGCTGCTCGTCACCAGCGTCAAACTCTCCTCCATCATCCTGGTGGCGCTGCTGGTGGTGGTGCTGCCCATCGTGCTGTTCGGGCGCCGCGTGCGCACGCTCTCGCGCGCTTCGCAAGACCGCATTGCCGACGCCTCTGCGCTGGCCGGAGAAATCCTCAATGCCATGCCGACCGTGCAGGCCTTCACGCATGAAACCATCGAGGCGCGCCGCTTCGGCAGTTCGGTGGAACAGGCCTTTGGCACGGCAATGGCGCGCATCCGCGCGCGGGCACTGCTGACCCTGATTGCGATTTTCCTGGTCTTCGGTGCCATCGTCTTTGTCCTCTGGCTGGGTGCCCATGCCGTCATCGCCGGCAGCATGACCAGCGGCCAGCTTGGCCAGTTCATTCTCTACGCAGCCATTGTCTCCGGCGCCATCGGCGCGCTCTCCGAAGTCATCGGCGACGCCCAGCGCGCGGCCGGCGCCACCGAACGCCTGCTCGAACTGCTGGCCGAACAGGCACCGATCCAGTCGCCCGCCCAGCCCGTGCCACTGCCGCCGCGCGCAGCCAGCGGCGCCGGCCTGGCACTGGCCGGCGTGACCTTCCACTATCCATCGCGCCCGGCCAGCGCTGCCTTGAGCAATCTCACGCTGTCGATCCTGCCGGGAGAGACAGTGGCCATCGTCGGTCCCTCGGGTGCCGGCAAGACCTCGCTGTTCCAGCTGCTGCTGCGCTTCTACGATCCACAGGTCGGCGCCATTGCGCTCGATGGTGTCGACATCCGCCAGCTGGACCTGCACGCCTTGCGTGGCGCGATCGGCATCGTGCCGCAAGACACCATCATCTTTTCCGAGAATGCGCTGGAGAACATCCGCTATGGCCGCTCCGACGCCAGCGACGCCGAAGTCATTGCCGCCGCCAAGCTGGCCGCCGCCCATGAATTCATCGAGCGCTTGCCCAATGGCTACCACGCATTCCTGGGCGAACGGGGCGTGCGCCTGTCGGGCGGCCAGCGCCAACGCATTGCGATTGCCCGTGCATTGCTGAAAAATCCACCGCTGCTGCTGCTTGATGAAGCCACCAGCGCACTGGATGCCGAATCGGAACGGCTGGTGCAGGGTGCGCTCGAAGCTGCCATGGCCAACCGCACCACGCTGGTCATTGCGCACCGGCTGGCCACGGTGCAGCGTGCCGACCGCATTCTGGTGATGGAACATGGCATGATCGTCGAAACCGGCACGCATGCAGAACTGGTGGCACAGGGTGGCCTGTATGCCAGCCTGGCTGCCCTGCAGTTCAACCTGGAGTAAGGCCAAAAGCGGCATCTGCCGATGCCGGGAACCTCGCTGCTGGCCCGGCGTGTCCATCCTGCACCGCCTGGAAATCATGATGGTTCCGGGCTTGTTCATTTATCGTCGACGACTCGAACGCCGGCGTGAAACCCGGCAGCAAGATGTCCAGACTAATGGCTCACCATGCCGGTACGTGACTCGCTGCGCGCCACGCCGGTCATGAACAGGCACACTGCAACCACGCTGATGGCGCCCAGCGCGGGAATCACGCCTTCGTAGCCGCCGGCCGCGGTGTACAGCAAGGAGGCAGCGAACGGACCGGCGGCGCTGGCAAACATCACCGGCATCGACATCGCGCCACTGACCACACCGTAGGAAGCCTGGCCATACAGTTCGGCCGGCAAGGTGCCGCGCACCAGCGTCATGACGCCATTGCCCAGGCCATACACTGCGGCAAACGCGCCATACACCACCAGCCAGGTGGCAGGAAACACCAGCATCGCCAGCGCCAGCGGCGCCACCCACATGGCCAGCGTGCCGATCTGGCGCGAAGTGGCATCCTTGCCGAACAGGATTTCAAGAATGCGGCCCAGCACCTGCATCGGCCCCAGCAGCGCGCCGATCAAGGCAGCCTGGTGCGCTGAAATGCCGCGCGATTGCAAAAACGTCAGCAGGTGCAGCAGAATCGCCGACGAGACCAGCGAATTGAGCGTCAGCGCCACCGTAATCAGCTGGAACACCGGATCGCGCACCACACTGGCAAGCGGTGAATGTTTCTGCGGCGGCGCCGGCGCCGGTGGCACGGCATCGGTTTCGGCATTGCCGCCACCATGCTCTTGCGCCAGCGGCGCTGCCGGCATTCGAGCCGCGCTGCTGCGCTTGGGCAGCATTGCATGCACCGGCAGGCACAGCAGGAGATTCGCGGCGGCCAGCAGCAGCCAGCACTGGCGCCAGCCCAGGCTCGACAGTACTGCCTGCGTCAGCGGCCAGGCCAGCGTGCTGGAAAAGCCGCCAATCAAGGTCAGCAGCGTGATGGCACGCCGATAGCCATCGCCAAACACCTGCATCAGCACCGCGAAGGCGGGCTGGTACAGGATCGCGCTCATCGCCAGCCCCATGCCGGCCCACACCAGGTACAGGCCAGTGGCGTTGTGCACAAAGGCCGTCAACACCAGCATCAGGCTGGCCAGCACACTGCCGGCAGACATCACCAGACGGCCGCCGAAGCGGTCGATGATGCGGCCGATGACGATCGACATGGCGCCTGAAATCAACAGCGCCAGCGAATAAGCACCCACCATGATATTTTTCGACAGCTGCAGTTCGATCTGCATCGGCCGCAGCAGAACGCCAAAGGCGTAATACGCCGTACCCCAGCCGACCAGTTGTGACAGGCCAAGCGAAACGATGATGAAATTTTTCCTGCTGGCCGAGAGGTTCATGAAACGGGTAAAAAGATAAAGCCGCCGCGCTGGGCATCGGCGAGATTGTACCGCGCGCCGCGATCGGCTCCAGCTGCGGCCCGGCGCCGGGGCGGCGGTTAGGTGCAATTAATAATTATTGGGAAATTCCGGTTTTCGACCGACACTCTGTTTCCGCATTCCGCTGTCCCGATGCTGCAGGTTTCCAATGCATGAAGCTGGCTTGCTGACTGCATCAACCTGTCGTGCAAACGCGAAACCACGAAGTCCAGGGACTTTTTCCATTGTCATGTTTCTACCTACGAAAGCTGAACCCCAAATATGAAACGATTGACCGATCAACGCGCTGCATTCCCACCGGATCTGCAATATCTCAAGCCGACGAACCCACGTACGCGCGAAGCGGACCTGGCAGTTGAATACATTCCTGGATTGAAAAGTCTGACGACACCAGCCAGGGTGGAACAGGCATTCGTCGATGCCCTGGCCAGGGATCACGCGTTTGCCGAAACGGCGCGAGCCAGGATCGAGCTTGCCAATACAAACCACCAGGCAGCACTGGAAGTGCTGCACACCATGCCGAAACTGGCAAGCTTGTCCAATGTGCAACTGGTCGAAACGCCTGTTGAAGACGCCACCGGCATTGGCACCGTGCCGGCAACCGACATCCGGCCGATCTACACCAGAGGACAGACGCCTTGCTGAACCTGCAAGGCTGCAGCATTCTTTGATTGCCGGACACGGCACCTTGATGGTGCTGCGATTGTGCACTGCTGCCTGTTTGCGCATTGGAAGGAATTTATGAAACCCGATTCAACCTGTTTCACGCAGGCCGGCGCCGCTTCGTGCCCACGCGCGGCAACACACTCGGCATGGTTGGTGCCGCTGCCGCCGACATTGCCAGGCTGGCCTTGCTTCGCGATCGCAGGGCTGGTCCTGCTGTCTGCATTTGGCCTGGGCGGCTGTGCTACCGAAACCTCGCAAACGGTCTTGCCGCAACAGGTGGCCAGTGCCGGGCCGCAGAGCAAGCCAGTGCATGTGCAGCGACTGCCGCTGGTGGTGGGAAAGTTCGACAACCGTTCGAGCTTTTTGCGTGGCCTGTTTTCCGATGGCGTCGACCGGCTCGGCGGCCAGGCGAAAACCATCCTGGTCACCCATTTGCAGCAGGCCCGGCGCTTTCAAGTCATGGACAGGGACAACCTCGACGAAACCGGCAAGGAGTCGCAGTTCACCGGCCAGTCGCAACGCATCAAGGGTGCCGACTTTGTCATTACGGGCGATGTGACGGAATTTGGCCGCAAGGAAGCTGGCGATCAGCAATTGTTCGGCATTCTCGGCCGCGGCAAAACCCAGGTGGCGTATGCCAAGGTCGCCTTGAACGTTGTCGACGCGCTCACCTCGGAAGTCATTTTCTCGGTTCAGGGCGCAGGGGAATTTGCCCTATCGAACCGTGAAGTGGTCGGTTTCGGCGGCACCGCCGGCTACGACTCCACGCTCAACGGCAAGGTGCTCGACCTGGCCATCCGCGAAGCGGTCAACCGCCTGGTGGATGGCGTCGACAGCGGTGCCTGGATGGCGGCAAGCAGGAAATAAAGGACTTCATCACATGCAACGCCCTGTTCCCATCCTGCACTGCACCGCGCGCTGCGTTCTTGCCGGCGTGGTTGCCGCATTGAGTGGCTGCGCCAGTGCCCCCCAGTCCATGTACCACTGGGGTGGCTATGAAAACCAGCTCTACAAGATGTACAGCGAACCTGGCCAGGCACAGCCGCAACAGCAGCTGGAGGACCTCGAAGCCCAGGTGCAGCAGGCCCGTGCCGCCAACCGGCCTTTGCCACCAGGCTTTCATGCCCATCTGGGATACCTGTACGTTCAGGCCGGCAAGGCAGACCAGGCACGCCAGGAACTGGAAACCGAAAAATCGCTGTACCCGGAATCTGCGCTCTACATGGATCGTTTGCTGGTACGCCTTTCTGCACCCACGCAGCAAATTCTGCAGCAAAGTCCGCAGCAAACACAACAGCAAACGCGGCAGCAACCCCGGCAACCAGGCCGTCCAGGCACGAGCGCTGCACCGGCCGGCATAACCAACGACACCAACGCACCTGAGCAGGGCGGCGCGTCGACAAAACGGCGCACACGCACGGCAGCGCCAAAATCCGGATCCTGAAGACCACCATGCATTCATTCTTCAAAACCGTTTGCCTGGCATTGATGGTTGCGACACTCGCAGCCTGCGCCAGCAGCCAGTCCAGCTACGACTACCGTGCCCTGCGCGCCAGCAAACCACGTTCCATCCTGGTCCTGCCGCCGGAAAACCATTCACCGGACGTGCGCGCCACTTACAGCTTCCTGTCGGTGGCCACAGCGCCGCTGGCCGAAGCGGGTTACTACGTTTTTCCGGTTGCACTGGTTGATCAGACCTTCAAGGAAAACGGTTTGTCTCTGCCCGGTGAAATGTTTCAGGCGCCATTGGGCAAGATTGGCGAAATCTTTGGCGCCGACGCGGCGCTTTACATCACCATCGAGCAATATGGTGCGGTGTACCAGGTAATTGACAGCAGCGTGACCGTCAGCGCCAGCGCACGGCTGGTCGATGTCCGAACTGGTGAGCTGCTATGGGAAGGCAGGGCGAAGGCGTCGAATGCAGAGGGGCGCAACAACAATGCCGGCGGCGTTGCCAGCCTGCTGGTTACCGCCCTCATCAGGCAGGTTGCAGGAAACGTTGGCGACCCGGCCCACGGGGTGGCGGCCATCGCCAGCCAGCGTCTGCTCTCCGGCGGCCCGAACGGGCTGTTGCCTGGCCCGCGCTCGCCCTACCATCAGGCTGGCAAATAAACCTCGGAGCGGTCCGGCCAGGGTGTGAGCACTTCGAAACCGTTATCGGTCACCACCACCATGTGTTCCCACTGCGCCGACAGCGAACCGTCCCTGGTCAGAACGGTCCAGCCATCGTCGAGCTGGTAGTTCTCGCGCTTGCCGGCGTTGATCATCGGTTCGATGGTGAAGATCATGCCCTTCTCCAGCTTCATGCCCTCTCCGCGCCGGCCGAAGTGCAATACCTGCGGCGCGGTGTGGTAGACCTTGCCAATGCCGTGGCCGCAGTACTCATGCACCACCGAAAACCCTTCGCGATGCGCCACCGTCTCGATGGCATGGCCAATATCGCCCAGACGGGCGCCGGGTCGCAC